>USOC01000172.1 GCA_900556245.1 uncultured Prevotellaceae bacterium | reverse complement strand
ACCGGATTCAGCAGCCGGACCACCCTCCCGGGTCTGATGTCGACACAATCAGCCGGCATTTCAGCCTTACAACAATTCGGACACCTCACCCTTTCCGGAAGCATCACGGCCAACCGGCACCAGTTTTTTCGGGGTTCACACGACCGTTTCGGTTTCCACGGTGCCGCGAGATGGGATTTTTCGGAGCACCTGTCGCTGACCATCTTCGGCTCATACATGACCGGAGAAAATCCGCTTTTCTATAGTCCCGCAATTCTTCCGTTTGCAGGATCCACTTCCTATGGTAGTTATTTTACACTGAAAGGCGAACGTTTTGGCATCAGCCTGGGAGCAGAACGCATCTACGACCACCGGAGACGCAGCTGGGAAACCGCCCCGATTGTCACCCCATATGTGCAAATCAAGAAATTCAAACTAGAGCTGCCTGTCGGCTGGCTGATTCAAGAATTGCTGCGCGATGCATTTGTCGACGGCCGAATGGCGAACCCGACAATCGGTCCTCCCATCCCTCCCCAGCCTCCCGTAAGATAAAATCCACGACGGACAAATCCCGTATCCGTCTGTTAAAAGATACAAACGCCGAAACATTTTAACGATAATAATTTTCCGATATTAAATTTAAAATCCCCACCTTTATCAAAGAAAAACCGACAAACCTGACTTTGCCGGAAATATACACTTAAAAACCATAAAACTATGAGAAGTTTCTACTCCCTTCCGCTGCTTGCAGCCGGAGCTTTGGCTCTGATGAGTTTTTCAACAAAACCGACAAGCAGCACACCGGAACAACCATTTCTGTTTCAACCCGTTTCTTCCTTCACCTTACAGCAGGCGCAAGAAGAACAATGGGTGACAATTGTCGATGAAGACTTTTCCGGACTGACCAAAGGCACGGAAGAGTTACCCGACACCGAATCACTTCTTGATCCAAAAACTGGAGACGTAACAGAAGCGAACCTCAACAAGTTCAAATCTTACAACACAGGAGACGACACCGAGTATGCCCGCACCTGGGGAGGAGCTCAACTTTTTGAAGCGGGAGGATGCATCGCCGCTGTAAATGGCGGTTTTCTTTGTACTCCGACAGGAGACTACTCGGGCAATTTAAAATTTACATGTCGTATGAAAGCTATCAAAGGACAAAACTTAGAAGCTATCGGTTCGACAGTTGATCTTATTTTAATGCGTGGTACCGTCCTAACAGTTTTCGAAAGGACTACCTGTACATTAACCGATGAATGGCAGACTTTCACTTTCGAGGCCTACTATGGATGGCCTCGCGATTGCCTTGTGCAATTCTTCGCACCCGGCAATCTTTCATATCTGATTGACGACATCAAAATCGAACACGAAGGAGGAACAGTAGAAACGCCCAAAGCATTGCCTCCTACAGACCTAAAAGACAACGGATTCACAGCTTGTTGGAGAGCCATTCCAAATGCAGACAATTATCTATTGAGTGTCTACAAAAAAACGCCTAATCCGGAAACAATCGACATTAATGAAAGTTTCGAAACCATCAATGGATTGGATTTCAAGAACACCTGGATCGACGATATGACAACCATAATGCCTGAGGGATGGAACATCAGCGTCGGCGTCGTGATGGACTACGAGGAACCCCGCGTGGCACGTGATATTTATAACTCAGCCAATGAAGCAGACAAGCAGTATATCTATGATGGGAACAGGGCAATCTGCTTTGATATGGAAGGCGACTATCTCGAAACACCACCTCTCAAATATCCCATAAAAGAATTCGTCTGCTACTTAAAAGCAGATTGCACCTACCTAACCAAAGATCAAAAAAGCGGAACAAAAATTTACATCGATGCATATACGGATGGAACGTGGATAGAATGGAAATATGCCCAAATGGAAAATCTGCGTCAGATGGGTGGAGAATGGGCAAAAATAGACTTTACCAAAGAGCTATCCCTGCTTAATAACATCCAGCAAATAAGACTACGCATTGTCCGCGACCCTCAAAATATGGATTTTAGCAGATTAGCGGTTGATGGAATAAAAATAGTCGCACCCGGTACTCCTCTCAATGAATACATTTTCAGCGACCGTAAAATCCCTACAAATAACGTTGATCCAGAAACAGGAGAATTAAGAAGCATAGTTACAGATTTAGATCCAGAAATCGACTATTTCTACACAGTCAAAGCGACAAAAGGAAACCGCCAATCTGCGCCATCAAATGAAATTGAAGCATTCGATGTTTCAAACCCTACGGCTCTTCCTGCTACGAATGTTTCAGAAACCGGCTATACAGCCAATTGGGAATGCCATTCAAAAGTAGACTTTTTCAAAATATCACAAATACTGACATTCATAGCCGATAAAGATCTACCCGACTATGTTATCTTGGATGAAGATTTCTCAAAAATATCCTCTACAGGGACTGCTGAAAATCCGGAACGAGGAGAATATAATACCACTGAAGTGCCCATTGACAAATACACAAAAATACCGGGATGGACAGCGACATCCTACTGCCTTGGAAATGGTATGTTAGGAGGAATGCCAGCACCCGAAGGGGATAATACCGGCATAATCGCAGGTGTTATCCAAACACCATTTATGGATTTAAGTCATGGTACAGGCACATGTAAAGTAACAATGAGAGTCTACGCTGAAGAAGGAGATTTGGTCAATGTTCTTGGCGTCGACAATATGCTAACCCTATATAGTTGCGTATTCCCAAAAACAGGCTGGCAAGAAGTAGAATTTGAACTAATGTCTTCGAATGAAAAAGAGCAACTAGCTATTTATAGCAATAACTATTCATGGTTTATGCTTGATTCATTCAAAGTCACTCACTCTCTGTCAAAAGGCGACAAAATGACTATGTCCACTGGAGTCCAAACTGTAATGGATAAAAATGCAAGATCAGCACAAATGGAGAATGCCTACTTCGAACCCGAGAAAAAAACAGGCTACTACGTAGAAGCCTATCGCATTTACCATGGTATGGTGAACGACGTATGGCAATCGCCTGCATCCAACCTGATTGAGATACAAAATGGAGACGCAATCCAATCGGTTGATAGTTCAAACAACAGTACGGTCATCATCGCCAAAGAAGGTGCTGTCGAGGTGACACTTCCGGAAAATGCCGATATCGAAGTCTATGCTGTCGACGGACGCTTGGTCAACAAGACTGCCGGCATCAGCGGGACAAATATGATTACCCTGGAAAGCGGCCTTTACATTGTCCGCGCAGGTAGCAAAAAGGCAAAAGTGATTGTACGCTAAAACTGATAACAGCCAAACGACCAAAGAGGCCGGCTACAAAGTAGCCGGCCTCTTTCTTTTCCTCTAAATAATAACTGTCAAAAATTGAGCCTTCGAAAATTTCAGGACTCAAATTTTGATTCCCGGACAATTAAATCTATCTTTACAACTGAAATAATAGATTAACACAAATCGGGAAATATCAATTATGAAACGACAATTGCTCTTACTGTCGGCAGCCCTGATGCTCTGCCTGACAGCGGCCGGAAAACAAATCTCAGTATCACAGGCACTGTCTGTCGCCCGAAAATACGCCAAAATAAGACAACCCGCTCAGAACGCCAAACTACAGAACACCACGGCACAGCCTGACAATGCCTGGTATGTCTTCAACAAGGAGGACGGAGGATTCATCATCATCGCAGGCGATGACAGGATGTCAGAATTGGTGGGCTATTCCGACCAAGGCTCATTCGACCCGGAACTCATTTCTGATAATTTGAGGGCCTGGATCGATATCTACACCTGCTAT
>USOC01000171.1 GCA_900556245.1 uncultured Prevotellaceae bacterium | reverse complement strand
CGACATTCTTCACGGCACGGAAGATATTGATGATGATGGCAATGGCAAGTGCCGTCTCTGCGGCCGCAATTGCAATCGCAAACAAGGCGAAAAACATTCCTTCCATCTGTCCCGGATATAAGAAGCGGTTAAACACCACAAAGTTGATGTCAACAGAGTTAAGCATCAATTCCAGGGAAATCAGAATGGCAATCAGATTCTTACGCGTGATAAAGCCGTAGACACCGCAGGCAAACATAATCAGGCTGGGTATCAAATAATATAACAATGTCAGTTCCATAGTCATCTCCTATCTTTTACGGGCAATTGTCACACCTCCGATGATACATGCCAATAACAACACACTGATAGCCTCAAACGGCAAAAGATACTCGAATTTCTCCGTTCCCATCAACGCCTGACCGATTTTTTCCACAGTCACATCGCTCGGAATACTCAAGAACGACGCGGATACGGCAGAGAAATGAGCAAAAAGCGCATAGCCGCAGACTGCAGCTCCGGCTACAGCGGCGACAAGTCCGAGAATCTTCCGTCCGGACACCAAACGCTCGGCATTGTCGCCGGGCTTGCTCGTCAGCAGAATGGAAAAGACAAACAGCACCAGAATACCGCCTGCATACACTGCAATCTGAACAGCGCCCAAAAACTCATAGCCAAGCTGGAAATAGAGGGCGGCCGTAGCAAACAGCGTAAACAGCAAGTAAGTCGCCGCACGAAGAATTTTTCGCGAAGTGACCGACAAAACCGAGAATACGACAATTGCCAATGCAATGACGCAATACACGATTGAATTACCTACTACATTCATATATACTTATATTAATTTTTTTCTTATTTATCAGCCGCCGGGGCGGTTTCTGCGGCAGCTTTGGCTGCTGCTGCCTTTTTAGCCTCCTCTACCGGATCTTTCTCCGGAAGATAGTTCAACTTCTTCACCAATTTCGAACGCGTATACACGGCATGCTCAAAATTGTTGACAAAATGAATGGCATTGTGAGGACACGAGGTGACGCAAAGTTGGCAGAATGTACAACTGCCTAAGTCATACATATAGTTGACCAACACTTTTTTCTTTTTTCCGTCAGGCAACTCCACCATCTTCGACTCAATGTGGATAGTGCCGTTCGGACAGTTCATCTGACACAATCCGCAAGCGATACACTAATGGTTGCCCTGCTCGTCGTAGATAAACTCCAACGTGCCACGAAAACGCTCGCCAATGTGCAAAGTGGCTCTGTTGTCAGGGTATTCCTCAGTCACCTTCTTGGTGAAAAATTCCTTCCCTGTCACTTCCATTCCCTTCACAAGGCTGGTGATTCCCTTGCCTAATCCGGTGAAGTATTCTTTTACACTACTCATAAATTTATAGTTCTGTCCAACTGTTTTTTTGCCGGAATTATTGTTGTTCGTTTCATAAATACATCCGGAAGGGGTTCCGGCAAGTTGACCCCTTCCCGATGTGTCTGTTGTTAATATTACTTCTCAACTTGTCCGCCCAAGATATCAAGCAACTCGGTCGTGATACTCTGCTGACGAAGTTTATTATATTCAAGTTTCAGAGAGTCAAGCAGTTTGACGGCATTGTCGTTAGCGCTCTGCATAGCCATAACGCGAGCAGCCTGCTCTGATGCAACATTCTGATTGAACACCTCCTGCATCACCGAAATGATGTAGAGCGGCAAAATCGTGTTGTAGATGCGGTTGGCATCGGGTTCAAACAAATATGGCCGATTGTTTCCTGCATCTGCCGAGCCGAAAATGTCCGGCGATACGGGCAGCAACTGCTGAATCGTCAGCAACTGCTTCCCTGCACTGATGAAACTCATCGAAACAATCTCAACACTGTCGACGCGACAACTCAGAAAAGCCTCTTTCAGTTGCCCGGTCAGTTCCTTGATGGCAGAGGGGTCAGCTTTGGCACCGATTCCGGTGGGCACTACTGTCACTCCCTCACAGGCAATCTTCGAAACTGCTTTCTGCATCTTGCGACCAATCGGATAAATGTCGATCTTCACGCCGGGTGTACGCTCTCTCAAGGCATTGATACGTTTGAGCAGTTCCTTGAAGATATTGATGTTGTAGGCGCCACATAGTCCGTCATCCGAACCGAGCACCACAAGGGCAACCGTCGTCAACTCTCTCGTCTCTGTCAACTCGGAAGTATATTCGGCATCCGTTGAAATCAAATTTCCCATAATCGTATGCAACTGATTACGGAACGGCACAAGACGGCTCAAGGCTTGCTCTGCCTTGTGCATCTTCGCCGACGAAATCATCTTCATCGCCCCCGTGATTTTCTCTGAAGAGGCAACCGAACCGATTCTTCCTTTTAATTCTCTTAACGTTGACATGACTTATACGATTTATGCTTGCTTATACTTTGCCGACACGGCTTTTGCTACATCCGTCAATATCGAGGCAACCTCGTCGGTCAACTGACCGGACTTGAGCACGTCGAGCACGTCTTTACGGTGTCCTGCCTGCAACAGCTGGAAAAATTCCTTTTCAAAATCAGCAACCTGATGCAAAGGAACGTCGGAAAGCAATCCGCGCGTTCCGCAGAAAATCACGGCGATTTGCTCCTCTACGGGCATGGGGTGATATTGAGGCTGGATAAGCAGACGCTCGTTCTTGCGGCCTTTGTCGATGGTACGCGCAGTGACAGGGTCAATATCTCCGCCAAACTTGGTGAAAGATTCCAACTCCCGATATTGCGCCTGGTCGATTTTCAGCGTGCCCGCAATCTTCTTCATCGCCTTGATCTGAGCGTTACCACCCACACGCGAGACTGAAATACCGACGTTGATGGCCGGACGGATACCACTGTTGAACAAACCGGCTTCCAGGAAAATCTGCCCGTCGGTAATAGAAATCACGTTGGTCGGAATATACGCAGAAACGTCACCGGCCTGTGTCTCGATAATCGGAAGCGCAGTAAGTGACCCACCTCCTTTGACAATGGGTTTCAATGCATCAGGAAGGTCGTTCATGCTCTTTGCCACCTCATCATTTTCGATAATCTTGGCCGCCCGCTCCAACAGACGGGAGTGAAGATAGAAGATATCGCCTGGATATGCCTCACGTCCGGAAGGACGCTTCAATATCAGGGAGAGCTCGCGGTAGGCTACAGCCTGTTTCGACAAATCGTCGTAGACGATAAGTGCGTCACGGCCAGAATAACGGAAATATTCGACGATAGCGGCTCCGGCAAATGGAGAATAGTAGCGCATGGCGGCAGAGTCGGAAGCTGTAGCGGCTACGACAACCGTATAGTCCATGGCCCCATATTTGTGCAGCGTGTTGACCAACGTTGCAATCGACGATGCCTTTTGTCCGATTGCGACTTAGATGCAATAGACAGGCTTGCCGTCGAGATAATTTTGACGTTGGTTGATAATCGTGTCGATGGCGATAGCCGTCTTTCCAATCTGACGGTCGCCGATAATCAGCTCGCGCTGGCCGCGACCGATAGGAATCATCGAGTCGACAGCTTTCAGACCGGTCTGCAACGGTTGCTTCACCGGCTGACGGAAAATCACACCGGGCGCTTTCCGGTCGAGCGGAAGACGAAGCAGTTCACCATCAATCGGACCTTTGCCGTCTATCGGTTCGCCAAGCACGTTGATGACGCGACCGAGCAGTCCCTCGCCTACAGGAATAGAGGCAATTTCGCCGGTACGACGTACCGACATGTTTTCCGTCACCTCGTTCACCTTGTCCAAAAGGATTACTCCCACGTTGCTTTCCTCAAGGTTCATGGTGACACCTGTCGAGCCGTTTTCAAACTCGACCAGCTCGTTTG
>USOC01000170.1 GCA_900556245.1 uncultured Prevotellaceae bacterium | reverse complement strand
ATTAGTAAGGAGGTACAGTTAATAGGGAAAACATATATGGACTATAAGTCCCAAATGAAGTAGTTTGTTCTTTACTTTGTTGTATGTTATTTATAAAAATTCGGACTGAATAATATCGAAGGACAACTGTACTTTCCCTCTCTATTAACGGCAAATAATGGATTTACAAAATAAAAAAGGAGAGAAAAACCTCTCCTTTTTTTAAAATCCACATTACACCTCCAACTCCTTCAACGACAACCCATAATTATATTGTCTGAAAAATCCTCTGTGGATAAGTTTCAGACCAAGGGTCTGATAATACTTGTAATCATCATCTTCGGTGCAGAGGTATTTGTACCCATAGCGCGGGGCGTACTCCTTGAAGAAGCGGGCAAGGTCTTTCAGATTTTCCTGTTGGTTTCGTTTGAAGTTGCTGCGCACAATGATAATGCTCCAGTCGGGGATGCTGCCAACGCCGCAACTGTATTCCCAGAAACGGATGTATAAATCCATTTCGCCTACATGGACAGAAACACAAATGCCGTTGGCGTTGTGTATGACGGAACAACAGTTTCTGTAACCGAATCTCTCACACAAATAGAGATTGAAATCATAAATAAAATCGGAATAGTTCATAATAATTTGAATTTTGATGGTTAATAAAAAATTGATTATAGACTGAAACCTCGCTTGCGTTTCGGTTTCTTTTTCTTCTTTTTAAGCCGGTTGGCCTGTATCGCTTCCTCCGTATCATAATCCGTAGGAGAGGGTGTGAACAATCCCACACTGATGCCGGAATGATTCTCCTGCTGGTATTCATGCCGAGGTTCCTCGCGTATGGTTGCTGCCTGTACCTGACGGTTCATGGTAGCGGAAAGAGCGTTATATCTCAGTTCCTGGTCGATGTTCAGGTAACTGAACTGACGGTCAATCTTGGAACCGCTAAAGGTCAGTTGGTCACATGTGAACTTGACACCTTGCATCTCTCCGGTCGTGCGACTTAGCTTCCATTGCGTATCAATTCCGTACTTCCGTAAGGCCAGTCGCAGCTCACTCCAGCTTCGGGCGTTCGGAACCTCTCGTTTCAAGGCATGATAGATAAAATACTTTACCTTGTCATGATGACGTAACCGAATGAAATTGACATGCTCTTTTCCTTCGGCAAAATGCAAACGGTAACGGGCTGTCAGCATCTTGCAGACCTTTTCATTCCGGTAGCGGTCGTTCTTGTCGCTGATGGTGCGTCCGTCATTATCCACACGGTTGTAAACGATATGACAATGCGGATGATTACGGTCGGTATGCCGGGCGATGATGAATTGCGTGCTCACGATTCCCATCAGCTTCATATAGTCATGGGCGATCTTTAGCATCAGCCCATCATCATCACGGATGCGATCCCCGTCCTCTGCGGAGAAGCTCAATGATATATGGCCGACCTTGTTCTTGACCTTGTTGTTCAGTAAAGTCTGCAACTCGAATTGTTCCGCTATTTCTTCAGGCGAGCCGTAGACACCAACCGCTTTCAGCAGGCGCGATTTATCTTCTTTCAGCACATAGTTTACGCACCCGGAAAACGATGTACCCTTGACAATTTTACCGATCATCCTTGAGCTGTTTTATGAGTTGTGAAATCTGTTGAACGGCGGTACTGCACTCATCGGCCACACGATAAAAACCGTAAGCATTGGCTCGTCTGGCAAGCTGGTTCAGATTTGTGCTTTCGCCAATCAGTTTTCGGATGATGTCAAGATTTTCTCTTGTAATCCGTTCGCGCACCGTACCGTGTTCGATGAGTGAACGCACTACTTCGCTTTGACTGCGTTTACTGCGTCGGCTGAGTGCTCTGAGCCAGCCGAATTGTTCGTCTGTAAGACGGATTGTAACTGTATTTTTCTTGTCCATAATATTCGCTTTTGAGATTAATAATTGTGACCATCGGGAGCTGTCTCACCTTCTTTTGAGGTGAGCAAGTGGCCGGGAAATGTAATACACCGGCATAAACTTGCTCCAGTGAAAAAGGAGTGAATCAGACATCTGACAATCATCGTTTGAAAAGTCCTTTCCGACTATGTTGAACCGTTGCTGAAAGCGGTGCTTTCTCCACATTGACAAGCTGTAAATCAAAAGTCTCTACCAGCGTTTTCAAGGCCGGATTCAACGTGATAAGACGATTAAGAATAGCTTCCTTTGTCTCTTCTCTCAGCAGAAAATCTGCAATGTCATAACCTGCATCACGTTCTTCTTTTGTTGCGTTTCTTTCCATAAAATCGAAGAGAGAAACTTCTATTCCCAGGCTTCGGATCATCTCCATTTTACTATTCCAATAGTCGGTCGCACCCAGGTCGGGAAAAAGCAGAACACGTCGGTTTCTCAATACGCTCATGGCATCCCGATTAAACGCTCCATTCTTTCCACCCGAAGCAATCCAGAGGTATTGTGGCAGGTAAAAGCTGGAAATCAAAGCGCTTTTCTCACTCTCCACAAGGGCAACCGGACGCTGCTGGTCGGAGGACAAAAGGTGCTCACCAAACAGGCATTGCCGGAGGTTGAAATTCTCTTTCTTCAAAATGGAATGCACCCACGTGATGTAGTTGTGCGGCTCTTTAATCCGTCTTCCGTTTTCAGGATTGTAGAGCATCACTTTTCCGGTGCGTACCCGTCCGGAAATATCCACCTGCCAGAAGACCGTAGCTCCCGGCCAATGCTTCGAGGTTCCTACATGGTAGCGCAACATTAGCTCTTCGGTAGCCTCCTGTCCGAAATGGAAACTCAGGAACTGAAACAGCTTGTTCGTGTGATACAGTTTCAGGGACTGCCTCATGATTTCCGGCTCAATGAATGAAGGCGCAGGAGGCAGACTGATACGTGGCTTTGACATCGGCGCAAACTCTTCGCTCAATCGCTCTTTGGCCATCGGGTTCTCGTCAAAATACATTTTGGGCGTATAGTTGTAGCCGCACTTCTGTTCATGGTTGCATCGCCCTACATAATCGGGAAAGCTGATTTGCTTCTCCGTATCGATGTATTTGGCGAAACAACTTTTGCGGTGGCAGTTCGGGCATGTGTGCCGGGTGCTGACACCTTTGTATGGTTCTAACTTGAATCTGTAGTTCATTTTTCTTTCTGTTTGGATGTTACTATGCACATTTTCGCAACTTCACACCCCCCTCGGTTGCGAAAATGTGCGTAGTAACAAGGTTATTTACTGTATTCTCCATGATTCTCTTTTCTGAATAATGTTCCGATGTGTCGTTTTAGAAACATCTTGAAAGCATGCTCTTTCATCCCGTAACTTTCAGCAATGCCGATACCTTCTGCAGTTGTAAATCTCACCGGCAGGTACAGATTGATGATGCGGTGCAATTCGCTCCACTGTTCCTGCCTAACGGCAGACAGCAATATTACGGCTGTAGCCCGAAAATATTCAGTCAGCAGGATGGCACGGTTCACGCTTTCAAGGTCAATCGTACGTTTGTCGCACTCTCCACAAGTCCATCGGGCAAGCTGGATAATCAGACAAAACCGGATAATGTAGATTTCCAGTTTGCAGTAAATACCTACCAAAGCATCATTAGTTTCCATATCACATTGGCGTGCATTTTCATGCTGCCAACCGTAAAGCCGTTGCTTGGCGTCTTCATCAAATGGTAGGCATTGGGGCTGCAACTCATTATTCTCATCGCGCGGACAATCCTGTGCGATGAGCTTGTCGATAATCTGTTGCCACTGGATTTCCAGTTCTTCAGAAGTTTCCCGGTCGTTCCATCTGCTTTTCAAGACAGATTCAGGCATTACGAAAAGAATACGGTCAATAAAACCGTTACTCGAACGCTCGCCCTTGACCAGT
>USOC01000169.1 GCA_900556245.1 uncultured Prevotellaceae bacterium | reverse complement strand
GCCGTCGCACCTGAGCGCGTATCCTAATTTTGCGAGTTGCGAAATGAGCGCCTCAATGCGGTCTGTTTCTTTGATTCTCAGAGTGGCTATTCCACAGAAGTGGAATGGGATGCCCTTGAGGCAGGCCGTTACAGCCAGGGTCTGGGTCAGGTCGGGTTGCCCCGACAAATCGAGAGAAAGAGAAGCCGGAAGTGGCCGGCTGGAGGCGTGCAGGGTCACACCGTTTGGCGTGTACTCAGTGTCGATTCCGAATTGTTCAAATATTTCCGCGACTTTGGCATCGCCCTGCAGACTGTCATTTTCGAGTCCGGCAAGCGAAATGTCCAATTGTGGCAGCAGCGATTTGATTTCGTACCAGTAGCTTGCCGCAGACCAGTCGCTTTCGATGCGGAATGTCGTCGGGCGGTAGCTGCCCTGCGTGATTCGGATGCGGCTGTCGGAGCAATCTACCTCGATTCCGAACCGGCGCATCAGTGCGGCTGTCATTTCGATGTAGGGCATCGAAGTAGCCTTCCCGGTGATTTCGATTGTCAGTCCGTTTTCGAAAGAGGGGGCTATCATCATCAGTGCGGATATGAATTGAGACGACACGTTGCCTTCAACAGCCAGCGGACGGTCTGCTTTCAAGCGGACGCCTTTGATTCGCAAAGGGGGAAAGCCTTCGTTTTGCTTGTATTCGATATGTGCACCACATTGACGAAGTGCATTGACAAGTGTCGCTATCGGGCGTTGCCTCATTCTCTCCGTTCCGTCGATGACGACTTCACACGGGGCGAACCGTGCCAGGTAAGCTGTCAGGAATCGCATTGCTGTACCTGCCGCCCCGATGTCGACTCTGCCTTTTCCAATCTCTGATAGTGCGCGTTGCATGGCGTTTGTGTCGTCGCAGACAGCCACGTTGGTCAGCAAGTCGTAACCTCCGGCTATCGTGGACATCAGCAGCGTGCGGTTGCTGATGCTTTTTGAAGCAGGCAGGTTTACGTCGATGGGTTGCGATGTGGCTTTGAAGAAAAGTTTGTAGTCGGTTTTCGTCATATCAAGTGCAAAGTTAAGGCTTTTTGGCGAACGTCGTCGAGCGCGTCTGCTCTTTTTTGCGATTGGCGAATTGTCCGGAGTGTTAAATTTGCAACAACAAAACAGACAAACTATGGAAAACATTCTGATTGAACCCGAAATTGGACGTAGGCTGATGTGGCTGTTGGCCATCATAACGGCAGACTACCTGCTTGTGCTTGCCGCGGTGGCCGGCGATTTGTTCAGCGGATTGCGCAAAGCCCGTCTTCGGGGCGAGAGGACACGCAGCCGTTCTCTTCGCCGGACAGTGGACAAACTCGCCCGTTACTACAATGTTCTGCTTGTCCTGACGATTGTCGACGGCATGCTGATTTGCTTTTCCTTGTATCTTCGTTCGGTGGAGGGCTATGACGTGCCGACATTGCCTTTCTTCACTCTTGTCGGTGCGTTGGGGATGGCGATAATCGAGGTGAAAAGCATCTTTGAGAAGGGGAGCGAAAAAGAGCGTCAGCAGATTGGCGAACTTGCGAATTTGCTTGAGTCGCTTCCCGGTGTGGAAAAACTGAGAGAGATTGTAGAAATACTTACGAAATTAAAAGGAAAATGAGGTATTTTACCATTGTAGAACTGTCGCATTCGACAACGGCAGAACGAGAGCATATTCCAAATATCCCGACAGCGGAGGCGGTTGCCAATCTGCAGCGCCTTATTGACGAAGTGCTCAATCCTGCACGGGCGCAATTCGGGTCGCCAATCTATGTAAACAGCGGTTATCGCAGCCCGGAGTTGAACAGGCGCGTCGGCGGGGCACGACGGTCGTATCACATGGAAGGACGTGCTGCCGACATTGACAGCCGGACCGGCCGCAACCGCGAGCTTTACGAAATACTGCGGAGGCTTCCTCATCGCGAACTAATCTGGGAGAAAGGAGGGGCGTGGATTCATGTTGCGCTGTAGCGCATATTTTGTGACGGGGCTCGCTTGCCAAAGAGAAAGATTCGAAGGCATCACTCTTGGACTGTAAAATAACGGATCTGTTTTTGACGGTTCTTTGTTTGATTTGATTTCGATATCGGGGATGGGAACATGCGAACCAATCCAAAAAACGTCAGCCCGGAATGGGAGCAATGGCAATATGAAATGTTTAATCCTGAAGAAATTTGTTGGTGGAAAGAATCTCGGAATGGAGGGAGATTGTAAAACGTAACCAAAGGAAATAATGACTTACTGCTATGTTTTTTTGCACGAGGGGGAAAATTCGATAAAAAGAAAAAGCTAAGTATTGAATTATCAATTACGTAGCTTTTGTCTTCGTACCCAGACCCGGTACAAGCCATAGAAATCATAGGAAAAACAAAAGAGTTTATTTTTCTTATTATCAACTATTTGAATATTTCCTATATTCTCCATTTTGCCCTAATTTGCCTGTTTTCTGTTATTCAGTACACTTTGAAATCTCATTTTCTTTTGTACCTTTTCCACCATTCTTGAAAAAGCGTTCAACTGGTTCCCATTACTCAAAGAAATGTTGAGAATGGAAAGACAGTGCTATGCCATTGGATTTACCAAATATCTGGTAAACAGTCTTTTGACCAAAAGGGAAGCTATCAGATGCATCGGAAAACTTTACTCCGAAGAACATAGACGAAAATTTAAATAAAGAATGACATTTTCAAGGTGGAGAAAAGTCCGGTTGATGAAAATAAATTGGTACTGACCATAAACAGGCAACCGATAGGCGAATGAATCAAGGAGCAATGGGAAAAATTAAGGCAAGGTTTGCGACAGTCAGCGGAAGAACCAAGGAAAAGCGGAGGATTCAAGATATTGTAGGGCAATACACCCAAGATAAATGTGACGATTTTTTCGACTTGCCACTTAATCGTAATAAATTCAGTGTCATCACAGGCGGTATGGCATCATTCCTTTTAAGCAAACAAGCGAATATCAGATTTGTTCTAAACCCATTCTTTCAGTCTAACGCCATTCAAGGTGTTTATGATATAAAGAATCTATTCAAACTCAATGCTTCTTTGCGTTAGGCTTCTGCTAATGACAAGTGGAATGTTGTCCTTTCAGGGAATAATCTCACAAACAGCAAATTCAAGCTCCATTCAAAACGCGGTAATCAGGATTTTTCCATGAATGTTTGTCAAGACTGGATAATTGCCAATTTCTCTGTTGTTTTAATCATTGGCATAATATTGAGGCGGGAATTACAAAAATCCACTCAACATTATGCAATCTATTATAATGGGCAAGTCTTATGTCTCTAAAACATAAAATTGAAACCTCTCTTCTGCAAAGCTTTAAACCTTTCAATCTCCAAAGAAAGTGATTTCTTCAACTGTCCTGCCATAAATTCCAAGAAAGGCTGGTTGGTTTCCTCGTCTTGACATTGGCGCAGAGAAAGGACATATTCTTCCCTATCTTCCTTAAATATCTTAGTCGGAAAAAGGTGATAGCAAAATTGGAGGTAGTTCATCAGCAACCGAGCCGTTCTACCGTTGCCATCCACCCACGGATGTATGGTCACTAAATTAAGGTGGGCATTAAAGCTTAATTCATATTGTTCCCGAAATGTTCCCGCTGCCTTTTGCTTTTCTTGCAGTAGAGCGCAAAGTTCATCTACCTTAGCAGGAACTTTCAAATAGTTCATATAAGAATGTCCGCCAACACCAGCCGTAACACCACATAAACGGAAATCTCCTTTTGAAGAATCGAAAGAACCGCCCATTACACTGTGAACGCTGCCGGTAGTACGCATCAGCATTGCATTCAACCTTTTCAGAAAAGCAGGAGTTATAGGCACAAGGCTATCTGATTCAGTTTTGGCAAGTTCAT
>USOC01000168.1 GCA_900556245.1 uncultured Prevotellaceae bacterium | reverse complement strand
AAGTTGGCTTTTTTGATTTGAAGAGCAACCAGCTTTCCTGTCAGCGACACTCGGCCGATATCATGACCGGGACTGGCTTCAACCGCCACTATGTCACCGACTTTCAGCGATAGGTTCTGGCTGTTTTTATAGTATCCCTTACGCGTATTCTTGAACTGCACCTCAACCATATCGAAGGCATTCCGATCGCCCGGAATGTCTCCAAGCCAGTCGTAGCAGTTCAGCTTGCCGCGTGGCTCCGTGAAATTCGCTTCGCCGACATGCTTCTGGTCTTTATCCAAAGTATCCATAGACAGTCAACCTCCTATTTCGCAAAACTTACGGCACGGGTTTCTCTGATGACGGTGATTTTCACTTGCCCCGGATAGGTCAGTTCGTCTTGGATGCGTTGTGCCAATTCTGTCGACAGTTTTTCGGTTTCTACGTCGGTTATTTTGTCAGCTCCGACGATTACGCGCAATTCGCGACCGGCTTGAATGGCATAGGTCTTGACTACGCCGGGATAGGACAAGGCTAGTTGTTCAAGGTCGTTAAGACGTTTGATGTAGGCTTCCACCACTTCACGCCGAGCGCCTGGACGCGCACCGGAGATAGCGTCGCACACCTGAACAATAGGTGCAAGCAGACTGGTCTGCTCCACTTCGTCGTGGTGCGCGCCGATTGCATTGCACACGTCAGGTTTTTCCTTGTATTTCTCCGCGAGCTTCATTCCGAGAATTGCGTGTGGCAATTCTGGCTCTTCGTCGGGCACTTTGCCTATGTCATGAAGCAAACCGGCTCGACGCGCCTTCTTCGGGTTCAAGCCAAGCTCGGACGCCATGATGGCACACAGGTTGGCAGTCTCGCGAGAGTGCTGCAACAGGTTCTGTCCGTAGCTTGAACGATATTTCATCTTACCTACCAGACGAATCAGTTCGGGATGCAGACCATGGATACCCAAGTCAATGGTCGTACGTTTTCCGGTCTCGATAATCTCTTCCTCAATCTGCTTGCGCACTTTTGCCACAACCTCTTCAATGCGGGCCGGATGGATGCGTCCGTCAGCCACCAGCTGATGAAGGGCAAGGCGGGCTATTTCACGACGCACAGGATCAAACCCGGAGAGGACGATTGCTTCCGGAGTGTCGTCAACGATGATTTCAATCCCGGTAGCCGCTTCCAGCGCTCGGATGTTACGCCCTTCCCTACCGATGATTCTTCCCTTGATTTCGTCGCTGTCAATGTGGAATACGGTGACTGCGGTTTCAATAGCCGTTTCCGTCGCCACGCGCTGGATTGACTGTACGACTATGCGTTTGGCCTCCTTATTGGCCGTCAGCTTGGCATCATCCATAATATCATTGATATAGGAAGCGGCCGCTGTCTTGGCCTCGTCTTTTAACGACTCTACCAACTTTTCCTTGGCCTCTTCTGCAGAAAGTCCGGAGATATGCTCCAGCGTTTCCTGTGCACTCTTCTGCATCTTCTCCACCTCTGCCTGACGAAGTTCCAAGGCGGCAATCTGCTGGTCGAGCGTCTGGCGCAAATTGTCGTTTTCGTTGCGCTTGCGCTGAAGTTCGGCCTGCTGCTGGTTGAGCTGCATCTCTCGCTGCTTGGCCTTTGCTTCTACCGACTGGATTTTCGACATGCGCGCATTGGCCTGTTTCTCCAACTCGGCTTTCATCCGAAGCTCCTCTTCCTTCACTTCGAGCAGCTTATTCTTTTTCAGCACGTCGGCTTCAAGCCTTGCTTCCTCAAGAATACCCTTGGCGCCGCTCCGTGCCATCTTTCTGGTTATCATTAGTGCGATGCCCCCGCCGGCAAGCAAAGAGACAGCGCCCACTATTACATGCGTTAATATCATATTTTGTTCTGTTAAGTATGTTTATAAAAAAGCACCAACAATATGCGCCGAAGCGCACACCATTGGTGCGGTTATCTTTCCATTGTTTCGTGAACTGTCGCTATGTTCCGCTAACTCCTGCGTCCGGAGCAAACGTCGGATACAATCCCGACTTCGCCGTCCGCAAATATATATCATATTATATTTCAAATATATGTGATGCCTATTCTTTAAGTTGCTCGATACATTTATCGACATCCCGCACCAATTTAGCTATCAGCTGGCGACTCTTTTCCATTGAATCTTCATCGGGAGCCATGCGACGGGCAATTTGCAGATATTCGTTGTCCATTTCCAACCTTTCTACCTGTGCGCGCTGTCTGTCCAACTCTGCCTTGAGGATTTCATTCTCTTTTTCAGCCGCTTCCCATTTTCCTTCAAGCACGCGGTATTTTTCAGTCAACACCTGTTGCTTGGCAAGCAACCGAACAAAGATTTCCGACAGACTTTCAGCCATACTGAACCAAATTTTCACAAAAGTAAGAATTTTTTCCGAAACTTGCAACAATATGACCCTTTTTATTCCCGCCAATCGCCAATTAGTCCGTTTATAACCAAAACAAGCCGGACATTTTCCAACGTCCGACTTGCTTTGTCGCCTGAAACAGTCTATTCAGACATCAAGCACGATGTCATCGAGACGCTCTTCGTAGGTCTTGATAAAGTCGAGCAGCTCCTGCTCGCGTTGCACGTTCTGAGTATGTTCGTCATAATATAGTTTTGCATACTGAAATGCAATCATCGCAAGCACCTGGTTCTTGGTCTTTGTCGGATTGACGGCATGCCACTGCTGCCACAGTTTCGTCACTTCCCGCTCCACATAGCGGAGCTGTTCCTCATCCTTGCGGGCAATCACAGTTTTCAACTCTTCTCCGGCGACATTAAACGTCACACGCAACTTTTCTGTATCCATCTTATTTTCTTGCTAATATCAGAGCCGATTGCGGCGCCACGCTCATTTTGCCGCCTTTCGCACGCCCCAGGCCGTCTTTGTCAATCCGGCCGTCAGCAGCAACGACAATCCAGTCACCTTTTGCCACCTTCACTTCGCGCGCACTGTCGTTTCCGTTAAACACCACCTTGATTTCTTTCCACTCGTCGCCGTTGGCATGGTCTCGAATACTGTAAGACACCAAGTTACTTCCCTCCGTCTTGTCGAACACAATATGACGGGCAATGTCCTCTGCAGAAGTCATCCGGAAAGCAGGATGCGCCTTTCGCAAGGCTATCAAGTTCCGATAATAATCGAATTGGCCTCGGTTCTGTTTTTTCAAATTCCAGTCTATGGCATTAATTGAGTCGGGCGAACAATAGGAATTGTGCACTCCCTTCTTGTCGCGGAAAATCTCCTCGCCACAGAACATAAACGGAGTGCCTTGCGAAGTAAACACAATGGTCTGGGCCAAGCGTGCCACGCGCATTCTCACCGAATCGTCCGCCTCCGGCATTGACTTGCGCAGCTTGTCAGTCAGGCACAAATCATCGTGACACGAAACATAGTTCATAATCTGCTCCGGAGAAGAGGCATAAGCGAATTTCGAATTTGTCCCCTTGGCATAGTCTACTTGCGGATGAGCGGTAGACGCCACAATGCCAATCTTCACCGTTTCTTCCTGTCCGGCCTCGCCGGAAGCGAAACCCCGCTCTTCCGCCCGGCTGTAATGCCCTTTGACTGCGTCGCGGATATCATCGCTAAATACGGCAATGCCCTTCATCTTCGCCACGTTTTCCTTCAAAGCCCGACGTTCCACAGGCAGCGGGCTGTCGCCTGCCGTCCAGCCCTCTCCGTAGATGACAGCACTGGGATTCACCGCACGAACTGTCTCAGCGACACGATTCATCGTCTCAATGTCGTGAATGGCCATCAAATCGAACCGGAAACCGTCAATATGATATTCCTCCGCCCAATATTTGACGGAATTGACGATATAGTCCGACATTTGCCTGCGATCGGAGGCCGTCTCGTTGCCACAACCGGAA
>USOC01000167.1 GCA_900556245.1 uncultured Prevotellaceae bacterium | reverse complement strand
CGACATAAACGGCAGGAACGGTTCGAAAGCTATTGCCAAATTGGCTGTAATCTGCACGGCAAGATTCATCACTGTGTCGACACGCGCCATATCGGTCTTCGCCAATTTCCACGGTTCTGTGTCGGCAAGATACTTGTTTCCGATACGCGCCAGATTCATAGCCTCTTTCAGCGCATCACGGAAGCGGAAATGTTCCAGATAATTTTCAAGAGTCGACTTCACATCAACAAACTCGCTGATAGCGGCACGGTCGTAGTCATTCAATTCGCCGCAAACAGGTACCTTTCCGCCATAATAATAATGAGTCAGCACAAACGTACGGTTGACGAAGTTTCCAAGAATAGCCACCAGCTCATTGTTGTGGCGGGCCTGAAAATCTTTCCATGTAAAATCATTGTCCGATGTCTCCGGCGCATTGGCTGTCAACACATAACGGAGAACGTCCTGCTTGCCAGGCAACTCGCGCAGATACTCATGAAGCCAAACGGCCCAATTGCGCGACGTCGAAATCTTGTCGCCTTCCAAGTTGAGGAACTCATTCGCCGGCACGTTCTCAGGAAGTTGATAAGAGCCTTCCGCCATCAGCATAGACGGGAATACGATGCAGTGAAACACAATGTTGTCTTTGCCAATAAAGTTGATGATGCGCGTATCCTCACTCTTCCAGTAAGTCTCCCAACTGTCCGGCAGCAACTCTTTCGTATTGGATATATATCCTATCGGCGCATCAAACCACACATAGAGCACCTTGCCCTCTGCTCCTTCCACCGGGACAGGCACGCCCCAATCGAGGTCACGGCTGACGGCTCTCGGCTGCAAGCCCATATCAAGCCACGACTTGCACTGCCCATAGACATTCGGCTTCCACTCCTTGTGATCCTCCAGAATCCACTGGCGGAGTTTGGGCTCCCATTTGTCAAGAGGCAAATACCAATGCTTCGTCTCTTTCAATACAGGCTTGTTGCCTGTGATGGCCGAACGAGGCTCAATCAGGTCTGTTGCATTCAGCGACGTGCCACACGCCTCACACTGGTCTCCATAGGCATGATCGTTCTTACAGTGCGGACAGGTCCCCACAATATAACGGTCGGCAAGAAACTGATGCGCTTCCTCATCATAATACTGCATCGACACCTTCTCAACAAATTCTCCCTTTTCATAGAGCTTACGGAAAAAGTCGCTGGCTGTCTTGGCATGCATTTCGCTTGTCGTACGAGAATAGACATCAAAAGATATGCCCAATTCTGCAAACGAATCCTTGATAATCTTATGGTAACGATCGACAATGTCCTGAGGCGTCACCCCCTCGGCCTTGGCCTTGATGGTAATAGGCACTCCATGCTCGTCCGAACCGCCTATCATCACCACGTCCTCACCCTTGAGGCGCAGATAGCGCGTATAGATGTCGGCCGGCACATAGACTCCGGCAAGATGACCGATATGCACCGGACCATTCGCATAGGGCAACGCCGTGGTCACCAGCGTTCTCTTAAACTTCTTTTCCATGTTTCGTATTCTGTATTCTGTTTATTTCTAACCTGTAAAAGCTTTCGGGAACTCGTCGCAAAAGCTATTGCAAAGTTACGATAATTTGCCCAAAACCCGAAACCTTAAAGCCCCTTTTCTCCGCACGCCACAACGCTTCAGACCCATTTTATAGTGCACTTTTGTCTATGCCGGAGAGGTTTAACGCCACTTATTTTATAGTTACCGGAACTTCACATTGGGATTGTACGCCTTGATGAGCGAGCCATATTTTTTGATTTCCGCATCAGTCATATGACGTGCACTATCTGAATGTCGGTTAGGTTTTCCGTTGCTGTCAACACTATACACCTGTATATGAATAGTTCCCTTTGTAAAGGTCTTACCATCACTTTTGTTGGTGTGCGTATGGCCCCAATCGAAATCAAGAACGCTTTTTCGGTCTATACACAGACGACCCTGAATGACCTCACCGTCTTTGTTTACCTTGAAATACATGTCAGAGGTGTTGGCATAGGATGGCAGACTGTAATGTTGCCCGTACGGGTCTCTTTGGTCAAGCACCACCTTGCCCCTTACTCCATTGACTTCTTTCGCGCTGAATCCGTAGTGATCTTTATAGAGGTACTGAGAAAAGCCTCCTCTTTCAATATAGTCTTGTTGATTTCCCATAGCAGCCTCCTTATTGAAAATCTCTGTTTTGGTCATATCTGACACCTTTATAATCACGTTTCTTCAGCCACTGCCAAAGTGTGATATTCTCATCTAAGAAACCGGACTCCTTCATGTTCAAAGCCAAAGCATCCGCAAGCCCTTGGACATGCTGGTTTTCGGGAGCATTGGGAGAATCTTTTCCTACCTCATACTCATCAAAATCAATGCGCATAATGCAGAGTTTATCCTCGTTGTCATCCTCGTGCAACAGCAAGTCACCAGACATGCTGAAATCCCACTGCTGAACTTCGAAAAGATATTCAAAAAAAATCTTCTCATTTGCTGACTGATAATTTTCTCTCATGGACTCGAACAACTTGGCGTCCGAATCCCATAAATTATGAATTGATGAATTTCTCATTCTCTAAATCTTTTTGTGATAAAATACTCTAAAAATACAAAATTAGCTTCAAGACCCTTGACCGTACAATTTTTACCACCATACACAATGATGGTAGTAGGATGCTTCTGTCGTTGCAGTTCCAAAATAGCTTCTGTCCACAAGCGATGTCGCAAGGGGTCGCAGTCGTGTCCAATACCACACACAGCGATAACACTGTATTCTGGAAGTCCCTCAAAACAGTAGCGGAAACTATTGGCACATCCCCATGTGGCTACAGGAATGACATCCTTACCACAATACTGCCAATAGGCGGCAACAACTCTCGCCTTATACACATTATATAGGTTTTGCATCTTAAAATTATCACCAACAAATAGGGAATAATCTGGAGCAAAAACAACATCATAATTTACAATCTCACTCGTTATGTGTTCCAACTTATACCATACAGAAACATCAAAGCTATAGTCATAGAGGAAAAAGCCCAACGCACACCCTGTTCCATCATGCTGTTTGCGATCTACAAAAGAAACATATGTAAAGTCAAGAGACCCTGTGTATGGTTGGAGAATAGGGAATCCGTGTTCTTGTGTTTTTGGAAGATTTTGAACAATCTGCATGTTGTCAATCCGCTTTCTGCGCTGTACAGATTCAGACAATTGCTTGAATGCAATATTCTTTCCTCTATCATCATGAGAAAATAGATACATCTCTTTGGGAGGAAACAGACTTGCGTCTTGCTTCCAATTAATAGCTTGTCTTAAAGTCATATATAATTATCTTTTTGAAATTATTTATTAACATGAATATAATTTTTAATGTTAAAACTCACTTTTGAGTGGAAATATCCCGATAATTATATGTACCTTTACAAAAATTTCGGAATCCACTCTTCCTGTGGAACCCGTTGCCGTCTCGAATCCGCTCAAAGAAAAGAGACTTAGAGCTCCATTGTTGCCCGCAATGGGGCTCGTTTATTATATCTATCCTGTGTTCATAATTATTATTTTAGTTAACTTTTCGCGCATCGTCTGCCCGCATCTGATAGAGTCCCATATCGTGAGCAATTCGGCCAAGTACAATCCACTTATTGTAGCCTTTTTTGTTTGCCCATCGAGTATATTCTCTTTGGATGACATGTGGAATTGGTCTCACCGTAGGAGCTTCATTTTCCCAGACTTCTGCTGGGATCAAAGCGTTTACAGCAAACTCGTTTGCTTCATATTCTTCTCTTTGTGTTTCTTCCGAGTAACCCTCGATGTTAATGCGTTGATCACCATCATTGGATAGGTGCTTGTACACATGACAGAGTTCGTGCATGATAG
>USOC01000166.1 GCA_900556245.1 uncultured Prevotellaceae bacterium | reverse complement strand
GTCGCAGGCCACCACTTCTACGCCGTAGCGTTGCAGTTCGATTGCCACTTCTTTGCCCAATTCACCGCTTCCGAGCAGCAAGGCTTTCTTGCCGACAGCGGTCATAACAGATCCGATTTTTGTCATAGCGTTATATGTCGTTTATGTAAGGTATGTGCAAAATTACGAAAAAAGGATAGTCCATCGCAGAGATGGCTATCCTTTTTTCCGTATGTTCTGAATGTCGTGGATTCCAACTTACTTAACCAATGCAAGTACAATTTCCGCTTCAACTTCAGTGATGTTCAATTTTCCCTCTCGACCAAGCCAGCCGATGGCTGCATAGAGTTCTTTGTCTTTCAGCTTGGTCGCTTTCTTTACTTGTTTGATGGTGAGGGATTCGGCATTGTCCAATGCGTTCCACACCAATCCGGCCCAACCGCCGATTGTTTCAATGTTCATACTTTACTGATTAAAATTACTCGGTGCAAAGGTAATAATAAAATTTAAAATATGTGATTATTTTGCCAAAAAGAGTCGTTCTGTGATATAATTTTTTATGGAAATTACGTTTTTGTGGCGAAAAGACACAAAAATTGCTCTCAAAATTGCAAATTGAATCCAGCCTTGCATCGTTTTTTCTGTAGAAAAATGTCAGATTTCTTTTTTTTTTTTCTTTCTTTCTTTCTTTCTATATTTGGAAACTAAAATATGTGTTGCGGATTGCAAAGGCTCTGATAATCACTAAAAATAAGAAACTATGAAAAGAAGTGTATTAATGACAGCGTTGGGGTGGCTGGCGTTTGGACTGTCGGCGCAGGAAGCCGCTCAGGGTTATGAGTACGTTCCGCTGGTGCGGGAAGGAATCGTGTGGGAGCATCACGTTTCGCGGAATTATCCGGAGGACGGCGAGAGCAAGACAGAGAAGTACACCTATCATCTTCAGTTTGATGGAGAGGTGGAGGAGAACGGCGTGGTCTACAAGGCCTGCTATCGATCAGACCCCGACGGCGGCAATCGTCGGCTTGCGGGGCTTGCCCGGGAGGAAGGCGGCAAGGTGTACGGCAAGATGGTCTATTTGGAGCCGGAGGTACGCGAGATTTTTCCGATGGAAGAGGTGGTGCTCTATGATTTTTCAGCGACAGCAGTCGGCGACTTGACTGAATGGTGGGGTGGCATAGGACAGCGTAAAGTGGAAAAAATCGATTGGTGGCAGAATGACGGCGTGACGTTGCGTCGGTTCTATATTGAGGGGCTTCAGCAGTGGCCTGTCATAGAGGGCGTCGGAATGGTTTGGGACGATGGAACGATGGGTGACCCGCTTTTTGCGCCGTTTGCCGTCCGTCATAACGATATGTTTGGCGCAACGACTCAGTTGATGGGTGTGCGCGATGTGGTTACGGGAAAATATCTGTGGAAAGGCACTTATCCTTTTGGCGGAGTTGACGCGGCGGAAGCTGATTTGGCGTTCACGATGGGAGACGGCGTGATTTCTATTGCCGACAGCCGGTGCAGAAGAGCCGTGTTGTGTAGTGTGCCCGGACTTGTTGTGGCTACGGCCTCGGGAAGCGATGGTGGCATGGAGATTGAGACTTTTGATTTGCCTGCGGGGCTCTATGTGTTGACTATGGAGACGGCGGAAGGGCGAATCAGCCGGAAAGTGGTGTTGCAATAATCGAATCTAATCTAAAATCGATTAAGTAAATTTAATGCTTTTTTATTCGCCTTTCGCTATCTTTGTATAAGATAGGATGCGGCTCGGCAATACCTTCGCTCAAAAGCAGGCTTTTGGCTCGGTGCTGCGCTCGCCTTTCACTATCTTTGGCAAAGACAGGATGCGTCTCGGGATAAATTTTGAATGAATTCAAATTTCTCCTCTCGACTTTCACTATCTTTGCAGTTGATATAAAAAATATTGATGGAAGGACTTGTAGTAAAGAATACGGGGAGTTGGTATGTGGTGAAATATGCCGACGGAACGATGGCGAATTGCAAAATTAAGGGTAATTTCCGTTTGAAGGGTATCCGGACAACGAATCCTGTATCTGTAGGCGACAGGGTGGAGGTGTCGGAAAATGCCGACGGAACGGGGTTTATTACTGCTATCTCACCTCGGCGCAACTATATTATTCGGCGTGCGTCGAACTTGTCGAAGGAATCGCATATCATTGCGTCGAATCTCGATCAGGCTTTTCTGGTCGTGTCGTTTGCTGTGCCAATGACTGCCACGGTGTTTATCGACCGTTTTTTGGCCACGGCGGAAGCCTATCGGGTTCCGGCGGTGCTGGTGATTAACAAGATTGACCTTCTTGATGAGGAGGGTTGCGAATATGCTGATGCGGTAGCTTATCTTTATGAGTCAATCGGCTATCGGGTGTCGCGGGTCTCGGCGGAAACAGGAGATGGACTGGAGGAACTTCATGCGATGCTTGCAGGTAAGGTCACATTGTTTTCCGGAAATTCAGGCGTCGGAAAGTCGTCGCTCATCAATCGCCTGATTCCCGGAGCCTCAATCAAAACAGCGTCGGTCTCGGCGGTTCACCATACAGGAATGCATACGACGACGTTTTCCGAGATGCATCCGTTGGCGTTAGGCGACGGATATATCATAGATACGCCGGGAGTGAAGGGATTTGGTACTATCGATTTCAATGTAGAGGAGGTCGCCCACTATTTTCCGGAGATTTTTGAGGAGTCGCACCAGTGCCGGTATAACAATTGCACGCATCTTCATGAGCCGGGGTGCGCCGTGAAGCAGGCAATTGAGGAGCATCGCATCAGTGAGTCGCGCTATGCCAGCTATCTGAGCATTATTGAGGACAGTGCTCCTGACAAGTACCGAAAGCCGTTCTGACGGATAGGCGGATATTCTGCTTTCAGACAGGTGGGCTGTAATTGACAAAACAACGCGATGCCTCACATATGAAAGCATCGCGTTGTCGTATGTATGAGGCGGATGGTTAAGCCTTAGGATGAATGTCTAATTTCACCGGACGAACCATGTTTTTCGGGTCAAGAATCGTGTCCAAATCCTCTTGAGTAAGTATTCCTTCTTCAAGCACTAAGTCATAAACGCTGCGACCGGTCTCCATTGCTTTTTTTGCAATAGTTGTGGAATGCTCGTAGCCGATATACGGGTTTAAAGCCGTCACAATGCCGATACTGTTTCTTACCTCGGTGCGACAGTGTTCTTCATTGGCTGTGATGCCTTCGACGCACAGGGTGCGAAGCGTATCCATTGCGTTGACAATCAGGTCGATTGATTCGAAGCAACACTGAGCCATCACCGGTTCCATTGCGTTAAGTTCCATTTGAGCGGCTTCGCCGGCCATCGTCGTGCATAATTCGTTGCCCATCACTTTGAATGCCACTTGGCTTACGACTTCCGGAATGACCGGATTGACCTTGCCCGGCATGATAGACGAACCCGGTTGGCGCGCGGGCAGGTTGATTTCTCCCAATCCGCATCTGGGACCGCTTGCCAGCAGGCGCAAATCGTTGGAAATTTTGCTCAATTTCACAGCCACACGTTTCAAAGCCGACATATAGCCAACCATACAGGACGTGTCGGAAGTGGCGCCTACCCAGTCTTCCGCCAAATTCACGTTCCATCCGGTGATTTTTTTCAGTGCTTCGACAGTGCGCTCTGCATATCCGGGTTCCGAACAGATGCCCGTACCGATTGCCGTAGCTCCCATGTTCACCGTCAGGAAGTCGTTTGCGGCTTCATTGAGATGGACGATTTCGTTTTCAAGGATGTTGCCGAACCCGTGGAATGTCTGTCCCAAAGTCATCGGGACGGCATCTTCAAGCTGGGTACGGCCCATTTTTACGATGTGGGCAAAAGCGTCTCCCTTTGTCTTGAATGCGGCAACCAGCTGTTCGAGATGGGGAAGCAG
>USOC01000165.1 GCA_900556245.1 uncultured Prevotellaceae bacterium | reverse complement strand
GAAGGTTTAGGAGTTTCTGACCTATATATGGGGGCGGCCGTAAAACTCCCCATCTACGAAGCGTGGAAAATCAAGCATGGTCTCGACGACAGCCAAATAGCCTTCATGGGAGATGATATACCTGACATAGAAATCATGCGTCAAGCAGGGCTTGCCGCTGCTCCTGCCGATGCCTGCTCGGATATTCTCGACATCGCTACCTACAT
Source organism: uncultured Prevotellaceae bacterium (assembly GCA_900556245.1). Taxonomy (GTDB): domain Bacteria; phylum Bacteroidota; class Bacteroidia; order Bacteroidales; family Muribaculaceae; genus Limisoma. Next base: position 3,703 of record USOC01000165.1, on the reverse strand, counting down.
ATCACCATACAATGGTGGGGCTGGATGCGGACGCGACCTCATAGAGCAGGTATTAAGAGCCCGCGGAGATTGGATGAGAGACCGACATGCTTTCGGATGGTAACCCTCTAAATTTCAATTAAAAAAAATGCTATCTAATCTTTCAAAGTATAAAATTATTCTTGCAAGCGGTTCGCCTCGAAGAAAAGAATTGCTTGGAGGACTTGGCATCGATTTTAGCGTATTCTGCCTCCCAAAAATTGACGAGTCATACCCCGCTGAACTACCCGCAGAAGAAGTTGCCCAGTTCATTTCTGAGAAAAAAGCAACAGCATATCGGCAGATAATTCACGATGATGAGCTTTATATTACAGCCGACACTGTAGTTGTCTGCGACAACTGCATTTTGGGGAAACCTGCTTCTGAAAACGAAGCTATCAATATGCTTCATCTGCTTTCGGGCAGACAACATCGGGTCATTACCGGTGTCACAGTCGTTTCTTCCGACCGGAAAAGCTCTTTTTCTGTGTCTACCGATGTATCGTTCGCCACATTAACGAATGAAGAAATAGATTATTATGTCAGGCTATACCATCCTTTTGACAAAGCCGGAGCCTACGGAATACAAGAATGGATTGGCTATATCGGAGTGGAAAGTATCTCCGGGAGCTATTTTAATGTGATGGGATTACCGATTCAACGACTTTACAAGGAATTGAAGAATTGGTGAATTAGTCTACAGTCAATACAGCGGTATATCTGACATCGTCAGGAACAGGGCTAAGCAACAAAGAACCACCACACAGCCGACCGTTACTAAACTCAGGCTGAGCTAACGATGCACAATAATTCTTCGCTTCATCTGTTGTCCGATGGTACAGCACATACATTTTTCCCGTCGCCTCATGAGCCAGCACCCGATTGCCAAGCTTCGAGGCGACGACACCCATAGTCATGCGCAAATTGACTTCTATACAAGGATTTACCCGCATCATTCCACCAGCATCTCTATAGATTATCATATCTACCCCCACATAGCCTCTATAATACTCCGGCAAGATAGCCTGCAAACATGTTTTTACAGCTTGCTTCACAGCCTCAAATGCATCTTCGCTTAAGTAGGCCGACAAGTGCTGACGCAATACAGACTCAGGTGCAACAATCGCATGATCGTAGGACATCTGAGGTGTATTGGAAAAAACGGAAAGACCCTCATATTCCACTTTTCTCCGCTCCACTCGAAACTCCATGGCAAAATCTTGGATTTTATCATAATATCGTTCACACAACAATGCGCCCTGGCGACGCAGAATGCCAGCGACCCACTCACGATAAAGTTCGAAATCTGCAATTTTTACCCGACAAACACCTCGACCACTACTAGACCATGGCACCTTCATCACGGCAATTCCAAATCGCGCAACAACAGCATGCACCTCTTCCACCGAATGACAAACAACTGGAGAATCCGGCAAATCAACTTCTGCTCGATGTCGACGCAACCACTCAAAAACATTAACGGTCGTTCGACGATGAGATAACTGCCGCAATGTTTCCAAGCCAGACATAGTGGCAGCTGTTTTAAGTCCAAGACGTCGCAGCTCTTCACATACAGTCAAACTCCAACCCCATGGTATAGCGAAACTGACATCTTCTGGATTTCCATGATAAACGGCTACACCGTCAAGACTCGACAAATGAGACCTGAGCTCTCTCAGATATTCCGAATGAACCGCAGAAGGATGCGCAAGGACAAACGCTTGACCATCCGCCACCCATGCCGGCAACATTTGCAAATCTTCGCGAAGTTTTCGTGCTGCCCGAGGTGCCGTATAATTGGGCACACCCGCTGCTAATGCCAAATCATTTTCCGGATTAAACAGGTAAAGAGGTCTCATCATTCGACCACAACCGAAATCAATTCCAACGGCATGGCGCCCACAGGGGAAACAAGAATATCTTCCATTGCATAGGGCAATAATACGGTTTCACATGTTTCAAGTGCCGTTTCATTGCCATTATTGTCGGTCAGACATGCTGTTCCTGAGATACAAATCAGAATACGAAAACTTCCTGTTGACCTAACTTCGATGCGTTGCGGCTCTTCAAGCAACATCAAAGAGGCAGAAAACTTTTCGCATTTTTTAATCAACGCCTGCCCATGAGCTGAAAGCTCCAAGTGATTCTTGTAGTCTTTATATTCATCGAAATCTATCGCGTCAAGTGCAAGGTCTGTATGAAGTTCTCTACGTTTGCCATCTTTATCAAGCCTGTCAAAATCATAGATACGGTAAGTAATATCGGAAGACTGCTGTATTTCTGCAATAAAATTCCCGCCTCCGATTCCGTGTACCCGACCCGCCGGTAAGTAAAACACATCTCCTTTCTGGGGATTAAACACGTTCAATTGCGACACGACGTTACTCGATTCAATCTGACGACGAAAATCGTCCTTATCAGTCTTATGTGCAAAGCCGCAATACAAAACAGCCCCTTCATCAGCATGAAGCACATACCACAATTCGGTCTTCCCCATGCAGCCATGAAGCCTGTCGGCCAACTCATCACCGGGATGTACTTGGATAGAAAGATCCTTGGCAGCATCGATAAATTTTACAAGTAAAGGAAACTGATTGCCAAATTTATGAAAAAGCGACTGGCCCATAAGCTCCTTTCCAAACTCTTGCAGTAACGACTTTATATTTTTCCCGGCATATACTCCATTACAGACTACAGACTCATGTCCCGGAACTCCGGATAGCTCCCAACTCTCTCCGATATTGTCGAGCACACCTGGCAACTTTTTCAAACGTCCGATTTTCGCGCCTCCCCACATGACAGGCTTTAATATAGGCTTAAACTTGAGTGGATATATCTGAAGCATAATTCGTCTTTATTCAATCATTAATCCATTCTGTCTCTGTAATCTTCATAACCGAACAACCTTAACATCTCCAAGCTACCATCCGTATGCCTCAACACCAAAGAAGGATGATGTATACCATTGAACATATTGGTCTTAACCGTCGTATAATGATTCATATCCTCAAAGACGAGCTCGTCTCCGGGACAAAGTTCTTCGTCAAAACTCCAATCACCCATAAAATCCCCGCTAAGACAAGAGTTGCCACCTATACGATAGGTCGGATACTGCAAGTCGACCGTTTCCCTTGACGATGAAATAATTGGCTTATATGGCATTTCCAAACAGTCAGGCATATGGCAAGCAAAAGAAGCATCGATAATCGCAGTTTTAATACCTTGATTTTCTACAACGTCAAGCACCTTGGTCACCAAGTCTCCCGTACGCCATGTAAAGGCACTTCCCGGCTCCATAATCAATTGCAGCCAAGGATATTTCTTTTTAAAAGAAGTCAGAAGGTTCACCAAATGATCAATATCATAACCGGCTTTAGTCATCAGGTGACCCCCTCCCATGTTAAGCCACTTGATTTTTGGAATTAGCATTCCGAAACGTGATTCGAATGCCTCGAGCACTTTCTCGAGATCATATGAAGTCGACTCACACAAGCAATGAAAATGAAGTCCTTCTATGCCGTCAGGCAACGTATCGTCCAACGCCTTTGCCGTGACACCAAAACGCGACCCCGGCTTACAGGGATTATAAATATCCGTCTCAATTACGGAACACTCCGGATTCACCCGCAATCCACAACTCACACGCTTCTCGCTGCAATGTGATGCATTATATGCAGACACAAAT
>USOC01000164.1 GCA_900556245.1 uncultured Prevotellaceae bacterium | reverse complement strand
AAACGGATTTCTGCATTTTTTTCAATTCCCCGCCCAGCTCCGCAAGCGAAATCGCACGATCCTGACAAAGACGCCGCGGTTTTCCGTCCCGGATCTCAAAGAGCGCGTTGTAGATCTGGCTGCGGCGGGCGTCCATGGCCGCGCACACGAGCGCGCCCTCCCCTGCCGCGATGCCGTGATACGCCATGGCCTCGAGCGTCGACACGCCGATGGCGGGCTTCTGCGCGCCCCAGGCGAGACCTTTTGCCGTCGACACGCCGATGCGGATGCCGGTGAACGAGCCCGGTCCGCGCGCAACGGCGATGGCGTCAACGTCCGAAAGCGCAATATTGGTGTCCTTGAGCATCTGCTCTGCCATCGGCAGCAGCGTGCAGCTATGCGTCAGGCCGCTGCACTGCTGGCTCTGGGCGATGAGCACACCGTCGCGGCAAAGCGCCGCCGACGCCGCCTTTGCAGATGATTCCAGTGCGAGGATCAGCATGATTTCCAGCTCCCTTCCGTGATGATGATGCGCCGGGTCGTCGGCCCGAGCTTTTCAAAGCGGACAACGACCTCGTCGCCGTAAAAGGCGTCCTCCACATTCTCGCTCCATTCGACGGCGCAGACCGAGCCGCGGTTGACATAATCCTCCCAACCGATGTCAAACAGCTCGTCGGCGCTGCCGAGGCGATACATATCAAAATGGATCAGCTCGCGGGGGCCCTCATATTCGTTCACGATCGTGAACGTGGGGCTCGAAACACGGCACGTCAGCCCCATGCCGCGCGCCATCCCGCGCACGAAGGCGGTCTTGCCGCTGCCGAGCTCACCGTACATGGCCACGACCTTGCCGTCCGGCAGGGTGCGCGCAAAATCCGCGCCGGCCTGTTCGGTCTCCGCTTCACTGTGGGTCAGATATTCCTGCATGGTATCCCTCCGATTCTGAAGAAGTATTATAGCACGGTTTCGCCCGTTGCGTAAAGCGGTTTTCTGTGATATAATTATTGCCGATTTCAAATCGCCGGTCTGGCGGAAAGGAGGCCATCTTGAAAAAAGCACTGTCCTACGCAAAGGAGTTTTTTCACCGAGCGGATATTTTCCTGCTCGTGATGGGTCTCATCTGCGCCACGTTCGGTATCATCGTCATCTCGAGTGCCACGGCGTCATATCACTCGGCCAAGTATGTCATTGTACAGAGCGCGTCGCTCATTCTCGGTGTGGTCGCGTTTGTCGCCATGACCGTGCTGGATGTGGACGTTCTGGCCGACAAATGGCAGATCCTGTGCGCATTCAATGCGCTGTTTTTGCTGCTGCTGCTCAATACCATCCGCATCATCAAGTCGAAACTTAATCCGACGCTTGAAATCGAAGGGTTTCTTTTGACGATGTACGATGCCCGTCTTCGTCTTGCCAACCAGATTTACGATGAACTGAAGGGACATTTCGGCGATATGGTATTTGATACGGTGATACCGCGCAACATCCGCTTGAGCGAAGCACCCAGTCATGGGCTGCCTGCTATTCTTTATGATCCGACAAGCCGTGGCGCGACGAGCCATACGCAACTGGCCAAGGAATTGGAGGCGCGCAACAGCCGATAGTTGCGGAATAATCCTGTCAAACTATTAAACAGAAAGGAGAAAACTCATGTCAACATTTAAAAGAAACGCGTTGGGACGGGGTCTTGACTCACTTATCTCAATGGATGATATTCAGACGGGAGGGTCGTCGGCCATCAACGAAATCGACTTGTCTCAGATTTCTCCCAACCCGGAGCAACCGCGAACGTTTTTCGACGAAGAGTCGCTCGAAGAATTGGCATCGTCGATACGCGAATTGGGAATCGTACAGCCACTGACGTTGCGTAAATTAGGACCTGACCAGTATCAGATTATTTCCGGAGAACGGCGCTTCCGGGCGGCGAAAATGGCGGGACTTCTCTCAGTTCCGGCATACATCCGCACCGCTAACGACAGCGAACTGACCGAAATGGCGCTCATCGAGAATATCCAGCGTGAGGATCTCAACGCCATTGAAGTAGCCCTGACGTTCAAAAAACTCATCGACCAATATCATCTGACACAAGAACAGCTAAGTTCGCGCATCGGCAAGAAGCGCGCTACGATAGCCAACTTCCTGCGCTTGTTGAAGCTGCCGGCAGAGGTGCAGCTCGGCTTGCGCGACCGTCGTGTCGACATGGGACATGCACGGGCTTTGCTTGCCGTGGAAAATCCCAAGCATCAGTTGAAGCTCTACAACGAAATCCTTCGCAAGGGATTGTCGGTAAGGCAGGTGGAGGAAGCGGCCAAGGCCTGCAATGAAATGCAGGAGCAGCCACGGCCGGGAGAAGGGGCGACGGGCAGTATTTCGCGCGAATATGAGATTCTCAAAAAACATCTCACGTCGGCATTTAAGACCAAGGTCCAGTTCTCCTGTGACAAGCAAGGAAAGGGCAAAATATCATTTCCTTTCAAAAACGAGGAAGAACTTGAGAGATTAATTACTATCTTTGACCGTCTGAAAGGCAATTTGGATTGAAAAGATAATTTTTTTTAACGAAGTTGAAATTTTTGTCAAAAGCAAGAAGCCTTAGGAGTCTAAGGTTAAAAAAACGTGTAGCCGGAATATTGTGCTTGGCTCTGTCGGCTCAATTCCATATATTTGCTGATGAAAATCGGCAGGATGCACCATCGGCTGTCGCAGAGGAGGCGATAACGGCGGATAGCGTGGCTGTCGACCGGGCAAAAATAGCGGAAGAAATGACAGTCGTGCCTTTGCCGACCGATTCGTTGGCGGAGGCAAAGGCTGATACGGTCCCGGCAGGTTTCGACAAGCGGCGCATTTTCAATCCCAACCCGACACGGGCGGTTTGGCTTTCGGCTTTATGCCCCGGTCTCGGTCAGATCTACAATCGCCGGTATTGGAAAGTGCCTATTGTCGTAGGCGGATATGTCGGGCTTGCATATGCCACTTCGTGGAACAATCGGATGCTTTCCGACTACACCCGCGCCTACCGAGACATTATGGACAGTGACCCCAATACGAAAAGCTATATGGATTTCTATCCTTCGACCACGAAGGAAGAGGATATCGACATGGCATGGCTGCAAAGGGCGCTGAAGTCGAAAAAAGACTTCTATCGTCGTAATCGCGACCTTTGTATCATCGGAATGGTAGGGCTTTATTTGGTCTGTATGGTAGACGCCTTTGTCGATGCGTCGCTCTCGCATTTCGACATTACGCCCAACTTGTCGATGCAGATAGCGCCGGCGGTCATCGAATCGCGGCAGAGTGCGGGAAACTCCTTCGGAGTGAACTGCGCTTTCACATTTTAGATAAATTGTAAAAGAGGAAGAACTATTGAGAATGAAAAAAAAGATATTGGCATTGGCGGCATTGGCAGTCGTAGCCTTCACGGCTTCGGCTCGTCCGACAGTGCTTTCCCTGAAAGAGTCGATTACGGACACGTCGATTGTCTATCCGGAAAGTTTCGAGACCGACACGCACGAGCTGATGAAAAATTGGTATTTGCAGAAATACACCGTGCTTGACGATTCCGGCGCAGAGCTGAAAGATGTGCCTACCACAGATGAAGACTACATTAACCGGTTGAAAACTCTGCCTACCGTCATCGAGATGCCCTACAACAGCATCGTGCGCAGCTATATCGACATGTACACACAGCGACGTCGGCAGCTCGTGGAAGAAATGCTCGGGCTCAGTCTCTACTATATGCCAATTTTTGAGCAGGCACTTGAAAAGGAAGGCGTACCCCTTGAACTTAAATATCTTCCTGTCATTGAATCGGCACTCAATCCCGATGCCGTTTCGAGGGTAGGTGCCACCGGATTGTGGCAATTTATGCTTGGCACCGCCAAAGGTCTGGGGCTTGAGGTGAATTCACTTGTCGACGAACGTCGCGATCCGATACGCTCTTCCGAACAGGCTGCGAAATATC
>USOC01000163.1 GCA_900556245.1 uncultured Prevotellaceae bacterium | reverse complement strand
GCCTCTGCGGGCAAACTTGCCGCGCTTGCGCCGCGTCATGGAAAATACGGACATCCGTCAAATCGGTGAGCAGATTGACATTGCGGACGGAATGGAGGTGAGCACGCATGAGATTCTGAACTTGGAGAAAGGTGTGGAAGTCTATGAAATCGACGGTCCGTTCTTCTTTGGTGTTGCCACGAAGTTCGACGAGATGATGCGTTCGATGGGTGACAAGCCTGTGGTGCGAATCCTTCGAATGCGTAAGGTGCCGTTTGTCGATTCGACTGCAATCCACATCTTGGAGATTCTTATCAAATCGTCGCAGAAAGAGGGTATTCATGTCGTTCTTTCGGGAGTGCGCGAAAATGTTCATCATGTGCTTGACAAGGCGAGCATTGAGTCGCTTGTCGGACGTGACCATATTTGTGACCATATTACGAAGGCGGTGGAAGTGGCAAACCGTATTGCCCGTGAAAGAGCTGCAGCGCTATGCGCGTCACCAGGTCTCTGAATAGAGATGGCAATTTAAAAATAGAAAAATCCCGGCATTCCAGTGTCGGGATTTTTTGTGGCGTGTTGCTTTTGTGGCTGGAAAAATATATATTTGCAGTTGACAACCATAAACTTAAAGCCGATGGCGTCATATTGGATAATCATCAACGGGGAAAAGGCCGGGCCTTACGAACAGGAACGGCTTGCGGCAATGGGCATCGATTCTGACACGAAAGTGTGGAATCCGACGCTCAGCGGCTGGACTCCGGCTTCCGAAGTTGCGGAGCTTGCCGGAATCTTTCCTCCGCCCGTGCCTTTCGAAGAGCGGATGCAGTGTCCGCCGCCCATACCTCAGGTATTTGAATTGGAGGAGCCGGAGCAGGAACCGGAGGAAGAACTGCCGAATTCCCGGCTGGGACTGTCGATTGCGCTGAGTGTGGCAGCTTTTGTTTTGATAGCGTCTTCTGTCGGATGCGATATTCGGGAGGCTGTCAACTTGGTGTTGGTGGGTTCTCCTTTATTCGCGTCGATGGTGCTTGCCCCCGTGTTTTCGATTCTTTGCAGGGCGGCGGTTGCCAGGGGAAACTTGCGAAAGGCAAGGGTGATGTCGCGACTTGCGTTGGCATTCGACATTGTGATGCTATCCGTGTTCGGTCTTGTCGCGACGATTTTTTTATTGTTATCTCACTAAAAACTGATTAAAGATGAAGTATTGGATTGTGCAGAATGGCGAACAAGCCGGGCCTTTTGAGGCTGAACAGTTGCCCGGACAGGGCGTGACCCGGTCGACGTTGGTGTGGAACGAGGCGATGGGGCAGTGGACTGCCGCGGGCAGAGTGGAGGAGCTGCGTCGGATTCTTCCGCCCTTGGTTTCAGACGGCGATATGCCGGATGGAGAGGCGGATGATTGTGCGGAGGAGTATGTGCGCCCGTCATCTTTTCTGGTTGTGAATATTGTCTTGTCAGTCTTGTCTTTTCTGCTGCCTGTGTTCTTTGCCGGATTCTTCAATGAAATAGTCAAGGATAGTGTGTGGCATTATTGTTATGACACATTCTTGCCTCTTCTTTGGATGTCAATAGGACTTTATATCGGTATTCCGGGCATTGTCTTTTCCGTGTTGACGAAGGTGTTCGGTAATGTACACAAGGCTAAGCCGGCGCGCGTATTCTCGATTTTGGCTAAGGTTTGGATGATTTTTGTGCTCGTTTTTAATATTCTGTTTCTGGCGTTATCGTTTGTTGAATATGAGAGCTACCGTCAGTCGGATTGTGACGTGACCGAAGTGCTTGTGGAATCTGACAGGTTGGAGGAGAAGGTTGTGCAGGTTGACGGCGTAGAAACGGCTGTCGCTGATTTTTTATGGAAATTATGAAATACTGGATCATCGAAAAAGGAGAAAGCGTCGGGCCGCTTGGGACCGACGAGCTTTTGGAAAAACGTATTGCGGAAACTACAAAAGTGTGGCGCGAGGGTCTTGACAACTGGACTGTTGCGGGTGAGGTGGACGAATTGCGGGCGTGGTTTGCGCCGCCTGTCGACTCTGTTTCCGAAGTTGTGCCGGAAAGTGAGGAAGTAGCGCAGGAAAGTGCTGTCGACGGGTCGTTGGCAGACGAACAAGCCGTAGCGTCATCTGTGTCCGTACAAGAGTCTGGAGGTCAAACATCTGACGCTATGCGGGCGGTTGACGACAAACCTCTGCGTTGTCCCTACACCCTTCTGAAGGCGGCCATCATCACAACGGCGGTTGTGGTAGCGCTGGTAGGCGTACCGACGACGTTTGCCGATTTCTCCAATCCGTTCTACTATGTAAACATACCCTTTGCTTTGGCATCCATTTTCTCAGCGCTCCGAACCGGAAAACTATGGGGCAGAGGCGAGTTGCGCCGCGCACGCCGGCAGTCGGACACGACAGCCACATGGATTGTCCTTAACGTCGTTGTTGCGCTTGTTGCCATCCCTTTTCAGGCGGTTATGGCTATGTATTTGGCCGGATAAGAGAATTCGGGAAGATTTTTGCACGGAAATTTGGAAAAGTATGCCGACTGTGAGTATATTTGCAAACTTATCATTGCGAAAGCGGTGTCATGATAATTGGGGATGACCGGTTTTGACAGCGTGTAGAAGTGGTATGTAAGCATGCAGAGCGATGATGGCTATGCTCTTTAATCTCAGACATCAAAAATTTAACTGGCGAAAATAACTACGCTCTCGCTGCCTAACCGAAGTACAGTAAGTTAGCTTTATTTCTGCCACAGTGGCAGAAACGAGACATCACCCGATTGCCCTGCTTCGAGACGTTTCGATAAGGTGGTGCTAATAAATTCGGAGCTGGGAATGCCTGTTCTCCGGTGGCGTTCCGAGATTTTAGGAGATAAGATTCAGGTTGGAGGTCTCGATCCTGCCTGTTTCCGACAATCAAGTCAAGACTAAGCATGTAGAAAGCATATTGGTTCCGCGTTTGGACGAGAGTTCGAATCTCTCCATCTCCACCCTATGAAGAAGCAAATTCCGGTTTGCTTCTTTTTTTTGTTTGTAGTGGGGAATGTCTTGATAAATTGGATTATGTCGCAGGGAAAAAGGAAAAAGGAGCTAAGTTCGTCACTTAACTCCTTCATTTCCTTCAGTCGGGGTGACTGGATTCGAACCAGCGACCACACGCCCCCCAGACGTGTACTCTAACCGGACTGAGCTACGCCCCGATTGTGTGTGCAAAGATAAGCATATTTTGTTTTTTGACAAAACAAACCGCAAGATTTTAATTTTTTTTTGTTGTGTGGGGTTGTGTTCAAATGTAGCGGGTTGAAATATAGGATAATATGATGACGAGAATGGGAAGGGCGATTTTTTATACGAGTTAAATGGTGTTAAATTTTGTGGATTCCCATCCAGTCTGGCTAATTTTGTTTGACAAAAGGAATAGTATGTTGGAGAAAATGTCGCATTGGTTGGGCAAATTAGGACAGACGCTTGCTTCAATCGTGAAAATCATGTTGCTGTCGCGCCGGGCAACGGTAAAGACGTTGCCGTCGGGGTGTGAGATTGTCGTGCTTGGCAACGGACCATCGCTCAACGACACGATAGCCAACCTTTCCGATTTTTTGGACGAACGTATGAAGATGGCTGTGAATTTCGCGGCGAATACGCCGGTTTTTTTCCAGCTCCGTCCGGAATATTATGTGCTGGCCGACCCGCATTTCTTTTCGTTGGGAGTCAATGGCAATGTCGATGCGTTGTGGAAGGTGTTTCGCGAGCGGGTGGATTGGAAAATGACTCTGTTTGTCCCCGTCAAGTTTGCCGCGCTTGCAGAGCGGATGCTCGGCTCGGGCAGTCGCATAGCCGTCGAACGCTACAACACCACGCCTGTCGAGGGTTTCGAGGGCTTTTGTCATACGGTCTACCGCAGCGGGCTGGGAATGCCGCGGCCGCGGAATGTGCTGATCCCTTCCATTATGCTGGCTCTTGCTGCCGGCTTTAAGACAGTTTACGTGGCCGGCGCCGA
>USOC01000162.1 GCA_900556245.1 uncultured Prevotellaceae bacterium | reverse complement strand
CTTGAGAGCCGACTCAATTTTCTTCAGTTCAGGGACATTGGCATAGTCCGCTTTGACGTTGACTCCAAACTCTGCGCTGAGCGGATTCGCGCCAAACGTCTCCAGCAAATTTTCACCCGTATCTTTTTGCCATTGCGCCAAGGCATCCTCTTTCGAGATGAAACGATAACGAGAAACGTAGGGCGCTGTGCTGAACCGTTGGTCAAGCGACGCAATTTCCGCTTCGGTAGCTTCACTGTCCAATACAATGCTAAAACCGATATTCTCTCGAAAATCTTGGGTGATTTTCCCGCCCGCAATAAAGAGGAAAACAATGATTCCCAATAAAATAAGCACCAATGCAACGCTTACTGTCGACGTCACATTGGATTGGAAATACGAAATTTTGGATTTCTGCTCCTTTTCCATAATAGTCTCTTTCTGTCAGAACCCAAAAGGGCACTCTTTGGGAAATTTTGTGCAAATATACAACTTCACATACCCCTTTGTCAACTATTTATTGTTTTTTAAGGCATTCCGCCTCTTTTTCAGCCCTCAACGAAGCCGCAATCGCACATAATGGTGCGACGTGAAAAAGAAATAGGAAATTGCACCCGCCACGCAAAGTCCAAGACAAATCAAATAGACCGTATGATAACTGGTCAGTTCGGCAATATATCCGGCTGAAAAAATACCTAGTCCCGCACCGACATCCCACGAAGTCAGATACGACGAATTGGCCGTGCCGCGGCGACTGTTTGGAGCCAAATTGATAAACATCGATTGATACGACGGACACATCGTCCCATAGCCAAGCCCGATGACAAAAGCGGAAACATAGTAAGGCACAAGCCCCTGCAAAGCAGTAAATATGACAAAACCTCCCGTAATAAGCAGCATGCCGGCTTTGACATTCTCTACAATGTACCCCTGTCTCACCCATTTGTTGGTCATCAGCCGCGAAAAAATCAGCCCGGCCGACATTATGAGAAAATAGACACCCGAACCCGACAGAATGCCCAGCTCTTGATCGCTATAAATAGCCAAATAAGTTGTAAGTGTAGCTGAAGCGAAAGAAAAAGTCGTAAGCGTCAGTCCCTCCGGCACACTTGTTGCCAAATAAAAACGGTCGAGCGACATTGGCAGACGGGTCTTGACAATGGCTCGCGGACGGTTGCGGATAGCCGCCACACAGCACAGTCCCGCAATCGAAGACAGCAACGGAACGGAAAACGAAAGAACCGTATTGTCGATATGAGAATAAAGGAACAACGCCACCGACGGGCCAATAGCCATGGCAAGATTGTTGCTGATGCCATAGTAGCCTATTCCTTCGTTACGACGGCAGGATGGGAGGACATCAATGGCTACGGTACTGTTGGAAACCGTCGTTGCGCCAAACGCAAATCCCTGCATAGCCCGGACTATGCCAAAGACAGCAACCGCAGAAGCAAGGACATAACCGACATTAATCACTGTAAATACCAGGTAACAGATAAAAAGCACCCGTTTGCGGGGAAAACTATCGACCAGATATCCGCTGAACGGACGAATCATCAGAGCCGTAATGATAAAACTGCCCATCACTTTCCCGATTACGTCACGCCCGGCATGATATTCTTCCGACAGATAAATCGGCAGAATCGGCATCAGGCAATAGAGCGAAAACGCCAACAGAAAATTGGCAGTCATCGCAAGAATATAATTCCTGTTCCAAAGCCGGCCGCTGCCTTCCGCCGCCGAGTAGGGATCGTAGTCTTCTTCCGAAATATGATGCGTATGCTCGTCTTTCATCCTCCGGAAACTCTTATCCCTCTACCTCTTCCCCAATCAACGTCGCCGAAGACGCAGCCGTCACTTTCACTTTCACATAGTCGCCCACCCGGTGATTGCCACGCGGAAAAACAATGACCTTGTTTTGCTCGTTGCGGCCGAACATCTGCTCGCTGGAACGCTTCGAACGTCCTTCTGCAAGCACTTCAAAAGTTTTGCCGATATCTTGGCTATAACTCTTAGCGGACAATTCGTTCTGAAGGGCAATCATCCGGTTCAAACGGTCGATTTTCACATCTTCGCTGATATCGTCTGGCAAGAATTTTGAAGCGTAAGTGCCGGGGCGTTCTGAATACTTAAACATAAACGCACTGTCAAAAACCACCTCTCGCATCAGGCTCAGCGTCGCCTCGAAATCCGCCTCTGTCTCGCCATGGAATCCCGTGAACATATCTGTTGTAATTCCGCAATCTGGCATTGCACGGCGGATAGACGCAATACGGTCAAGATACCATTCCCGCGTATATTTCCGGTTCATAGCCTTCAGCACAGCGTTACTTCCTGACTGCACCGGCAGATGAATATGCCGGCACACATTAGGAGTGCGGGCTATCACGTCGATTATCTCATCGCTCATGTCCTTGGGATGCGACGTCGTAAAACGCACACGCATCTCCGGTGCCGCCTCCGCAACGATTCGCAGAAGTTCGGCAAAGCCAACCGTCTTTCCGCCCTCACCGACATATCGGTATGAATTGACATTCTGGCCAAGAAGAACGACCTCCTTGAACCCCCTGCCCCGCATATCGGCCAGCTCATTCGATATGCTGCGAGGCTCGCGGCTGCGCTCTCGTCCGCGGGTATACGGCACGATGCAATACGAACAGAAATTATTACAGCCGCGCATGATGCTGATAAAGCCACTGATACGACTGTGTCCGATACGCTGTGGAATAACGTCGCGGTAAGTCTCCGTTGTCGACAACTCTATATTCACAGCCTTTTCTCCCACTTCCGCCGCTGCCACCAGTTCGGGCAACGACAGATAGGCATCCGGACCCGCCACGATATCCACCCCATGGGCAGTCAGCTCGTCCTTCACTCGCTCTGCCATACAGCCTAGCACTCCGAGAATAGCAGGACGGCCTTTTTGCTTCTTGCGCAACGACGCGAAATAATCGAGACGGGAATAGATTTTCTGCTCGGCGTTGTCCCGAATCGAACACGTATTGAGGAAAACGGCATCGGCCTCCTCCAGCTTATCGGTAACCTCATAACCGGCCATTCCCATGACGGAAGCCACCACTTCACTGTCCGCCACATTCATCTGACAGCCGTAAGTCTCTATAAATAATTTCTTTTGATTGTTTTTTCCGCTCATAAATCCTTTTTTTAAGTCGAAATGGCACATTCCCGCCATTTCTGTGCGATTTTTTTCTTACAAAGATGCAAGATATTTATTTTTTATTACTTTTGTAGTTGACATTGCAAAGATAGTGAAAGTCAAGAGGAGAAATTTGAATTTATACAAAATTTATCCACAGACGCATCCTATCTTATACAAAGATAGTGAAAGGTGAGCGCAAAAGCATCAAATTTACTTCAATGATTTTGCCGAACCGCATCCTGTCTTATACAGAGATAGTGAAAGGTGAGCCCAGGCAATCTTCATTCTATCATACTGAGAGCGACAAACAGACACATATTATCATAACATAAACAATTGTAGATATGGCTTTTCCATTTATTACCGCTGAGCAAGCAGCGGAATTTGTGAAGAATGGTGACAATGTTGGATTTTCCGGCTTCACAGCTGCGGGAACTCGGAAAGTTGTCGCGCCGGCTATCGCCGCAAAGGCAAAGAAAGAACACGAAGCCGGACGTCCTTTTAAAATCAACCTTTTCACAGGAGCCTCGACAAACGATTATGTCGACGGAGAACTTGCACGCGCAAAAGCGGTCAGTTTCCGTACGCCTTATCAGTCCTGCAAAGACACCCGCGCGAGTCTAAACTGCCATGAGGTGAACTATGTCGACATGCACCTGTCGCATCTCGCACAGCAGATGCGCTACGGCTTCTATGGAAAACTTGACGTCTTGGTCATTGAAGCCGCCGAAGTGACCAGACGCCACCCAAACTTCGCGGTTCATCAGAATAGCGCATTCAAGACCCACATTGTACTAGCTTTCCTTCACAAATTTCTTCAACCACGCCATTTTCACATTGTTCTTAAAAT
>USOC01000161.1 GCA_900556245.1 uncultured Prevotellaceae bacterium | reverse complement strand
ACAAAATAAGGCGACAACCGAACCGGTTAGCATGGTGACCGGAATCAGCCGGAGATGATCGGAAGTCTTGAGCATCAATCGGGACATATGGGGAACGACAAGTCCGATAAATCCGATTGGACCGCAGAACGACGTTACAACCGCTGTCAGCAGACCTGTTGTAAGCAAAAGCCCATTTCTGACAACGCGCAGATTGACTCCTAAATTTTCCGCATAACGCTGTCCAAGCAGCAATGCGTTGAGTGGGTGGATCTTAGTCGCGCTAAAAAGCACAGCGACAACGACAATTCCTGCGAAAACGGGCATATGCCGCAGCGTTACGCCGGAAAAGTTTCCAAGTCCCCAAATAACAAAGGAGTGAACACCCTCCTCCGTAGCGAAAAACTTAAGCAACGAAATAGCCGAAGAAGCCAAATAGCCCACCAGCACTCCGACAATCAGCAACATCGTCGAGCTTTTAACCAATGTCGAAAAAACAAGCAACACGCCCATCACGGCCAACGCTCCAATCATTGCTCCCACAAGGGTCACCACATGTCCGCCCGCTGTTGTACCAAACAAAGAAGCGGCCGCCCCCCCCAATGCAAGCATCATGGATGCCGCACCAAGACTGGCTCCGGTAGAGATGCCCAATATCGACCGATCCGCAAGCGCATTGCCGAAAAGCGTCTGCAACAGCAATCCGGAGACAGCCAAAGCAGCTCCCGCAAGTGTAGCCGTTACAATCATCGGTATGCGGCTTTCCGTCACAATAAAATTCCAAGGAGCATGACCGGAAACGCCTCCTGCCAAAATATGCAGCACCTCACTTGCCGGAATGTCAACAGTTCCGACAAGCAATAACGCTGCGGCAAGTCCGACAAACGCCACCAAAAGCAGAACTATAACCAACTTTACTCGCGCCATAATGCTATTCTGTCATTTTTTTGTAATAACGCAGATCATAATCCGGCAACAGTTGCGGATGAAATAATTTGACATATTCTTTAAGCAGCCGCTCCGGATGAAAAGGCGTTTCTTCAAACAATCCGCTTTTCTGTGAATCAAAGAAATAAACGCCTCCATTGCTGAATGCCTCAAATTGGTCATTGTGCGCATAGATTCCCTTCAGTACGGTGCCATCCAATTCCTGACCATAAGTGGTTACCAGCCAAAAATCTGCTTTCTGCGCTTTGTCGAGCACTTGCGGGAAGTCCAAAGACAAAGACCCCGCCGACAAATCATCGCTCCATGGATAGTCCGCTCCGGCGTCTTTATAGAGAGTCGCCTTATAACTTTTTCCGCCGGGAACATACCAAACACCACCGGTGACAGTTTCAGAAATCACGGTCGGACGTTTTTCGTCAGTCTGCTCGACAAGCCGGCATAGTGACTTATAATCCGCCTCTACCCGACGATAAATCGCGGCGGCCTCTTTTTGCTTACCAAACAGACAGCCTAAAAATTCAATCCACCTTGCTCGCTCAAGAGGAGAGGACTCCATATAGTCAGCCATCTCAATTATAGGGATACCCATATTCTCCAACGCCCCATAACCACCGTTCTCAAACGGGGAAAGAATAATAGCTTCCGGCGACACGCTGACAATTCGCTCCACAGATGGAGAATGCGAGTCTCCGCAGTCTGTCACGCCACCGTTTCGCAGACCGGCAACAATCTCCGGAGTTTTAAAATAGCGGGCGTCACAGACACTGCTGACACTGCTGACACTCCCCAGCTCTGCTATCGCACGAGCGTGGACATCCGAATAGACAAGCACACGTCGAAGCGGCGTGCGGACTATAGTCCCCTCCGGCAAACCGTCGGGCAATTCCCGGTCACGCTCCACCAGCAAATAAGTATGAAGCACCCTGCCTTTCTTCCATGGATCCATCACCCGCACTTCTATATAACCTTCCCGCTCATCAATCTGCAACATCTGATTGCCGTGCTTTGCTCCTTCAGAACACCCGGAAAGCACCAATACCAAAAGTACAATATAGAGTATCTTTTTCATTTTCGATTTTAGTTTCAAAACGCGCACAATTCTTTTTCCTGCAAATTTAAGCACAAAAAAACGTTCACACACGGAAAATAGGGAGAAAATGACCGTTCTGCTTTTTTCTTCCCTTCGCATGTATTAATTTTGCACTCTGTACGTACAAGATTGGATTATGGATATATCTGTTATAGTTCCGCTCTTCAACGAAGCGGAATCATTGCCCGAACTCGAAGCGTGGATTGAACGCGTAATGAAGGCAAACAATTTCTCTTACGAAATTATTTTTGTCAACGACGGATCTACCGATGCCTCGTGGAAAGTGATTTGCGACCTGCAAAAGAAAAACCCTTGCGTCAAAGGAATATGCTTTCGCCGCAACTACGGGAAGTCCCCCGCTCTTAACGTTGGCTTCGAACGGGCGCAAGGCGACGTTGTCATCACAATGGATGCCGACCTGCAGGACAGCCCCGACGAGATTCCGGGACTCTACAAAATGATTACGACCGACGGCCACGACCTCGTTTCGGGATGGAAACAGAAACGCTACGACCCTCTTTCCAAAACAATTCCGACAAAGCTTTTTAATGCAACGGCCCGAAAAGTCAGTGGCATCAAAAATCTTCACGATTTCAACTGTGGACTGAAAGCATACCGCAACGATGTCGTGAAAAACATTGAAGTATATGGCGAAATGCACCGCTATATCCCCTATCTGGCTAAAAATGCCGGATTTGCCAACATTGCAGAAAAAGTAGTCCACCATCAGGCTCGCAAATATGGCAAAACGAAATTCGGACTTAACCGCTTCGTAAATGGCTACCTTGATTTGCTAAGCCTCTGGTTTATATCAAAATTCGGAGGAAAGCCAATGCATATCTTCGGATTCATCGGCTCGCTGATGTTCCTCATCGGCTTCATTGCCGCTATCGTTGTCGGCTCATCAAAGCTATATGCCATGTTTAGCGGACTCGACTACCGCCTCTTAATTCTACATCGCTCTGAGTATGATGTTGCTGGGGTCCCAATTCTTCCTGGCCGGATTCATCGGAGAACTGATTGCCCGGAACGCCGAAGGACGAAACAACTACCAGATACGTGAGGAACTGAAATGAACCGTATATGCCGCGACATATTCTTAGCTCTTTCGCTATGCCTGATTGTAGGCATGGCGGCATGCAGCAATGACGGATGTGAAGAGAATCAAAGCAGTCTGCCCTTGGCAGGATTCTATTCCTACCAAACCAAACAGGCAATAACCCTTGATTCGCTGACCGTCTACGGAATCGGTGCGCCAGGTGACTCTATGATTGTCGAAACCTCTTCCTCAATCAAGCAAATCTACCTGCCCTTCGACATCGACACGACTTCTTCCGCTTTTGTCATTCGCTACGACCAGAAACGACTCGCGGAATTAGCGGTCTCTGATACAATCAAAATCAACTACTCCCCGCGTCCGTTCTTCCATTCGAAAGAATGTGGGGCAATGTATGTCTTCGACATTAAAGACTATAGCGCCTCAACGAATCTTATCGACTCTATCAGCATTCCGGCTCAAACCATTGACAACGCCAACCGCGAAAACATCCGCATCTTCTTCCGGACCAAGGAGGCCGACGAAGAATGAGACGCTTTGCATTCCTTCTGATAATGATTGTTGCGGCGTGTGCCTTGCTTTTCGGTGTCTCCTGGGGTATCGGCGGATGTTGTGATGATGGTCTACAAAGGGGAATTGAAAAAGATAAAGCAACAGGCTGAAGCGAAATTCATGCGAACAGACTCGCTGACGCTCGACTCGCTCCGCCGAGACTCTATCGAAAAAGTGACCAAAAAAGTAAAACGACCGACTTTGATGGATATCTCGGCAGGTGTCGACATCTGGGAACCACTTATGAGGGCATTCGGCCAGGACTACGGCGGTGGCGGCCTTTGGGTTTCGCTAAACATCAAAAACCGCTTCATCCCGATTGCCGAGTTTGGCTTGGGCCATGCCAACGCGACCCCCGACGACGGCAACTTCACCTACA
>USOC01000160.1 GCA_900556245.1 uncultured Prevotellaceae bacterium | reverse complement strand
ATCGCACGCTTGCTCATGTCAACGACCGTTACCTTCAGAATTTGGCATATTGCCGTCTGAAGAACCTGACAATCGGTTATACGCTGCCGTCAGAATTGACTCGCAAGATTTCAATCGACCGTGTTCGTGTGTACTTCAGTGGTGATAATCTTGCTACTTGGACAAAACTTCGTTCCGACTATATTGACCCGGAACAGTTTGCAAAAGATAAGAATGCTCGCGTATATCCGTATCCGAAGACATTCTCGTTCGGTCTTGATGTAACATTCTAAAATATTAAACAAATGAAACTAATCAATTATATTTGTGCATTCGGAATTTGTGTGGGCAGTTCTAGCTGTGTAGACATGTTGGACCGTTTCCCATTGGACAAAATTTCGCCAGAAACATATTATACCAGCGCAGATGAACTGCGTAGCGCAACCAATAAATTCTATACGCTTTTCCCGGCTGCGTCGGTAGGCTATGCCGAAAGTTTTGACATCGTCTGCACGTTCAACTTGAGGGACGAAGTCAAGGGAACGCGCACAATACCCACGTCAGGTGGCGGCTGGAACTTCTCGATGCTTCGCGATATCAATTTCTATTTGGAGCATTCTTCCAATTGCAGCGATGCGGATGCCCGCAAGGAATATGACGGGGTGGCTCGTTTCTTCCGTGCTATCTTCTATTTTGAAAAAGTCAAGAGATTCGGGGAAGTTCCGTATTATGACAAAGTCTTGGGCTCGACTGATGCGGAATTGACCAAACCTCGCGATTCGCGCGACTTTGTTATGACGAAGGTGCTTGAAGATGTTGATTACGCAATCAAAAATTTGCCGGAAAAGAAAGATTTGTATCGCGTGACCCATTGGACTGCGTTGGCGCTCAAGTCGAGAATCTGTCTGTTTGAGGGTACCTATCGCAAGTATCACGGTCTTGAGAATTGGCAGTTTTATCTGGACGAATGTGTCAAAGCGTCTGATGAACTTATGACGAAAAGCGGCTATAAGATTTATAAGAGCGGCAACACTCCGTATCAGGATTTGTTTGCGTCCATGAATGCCATTGCGGATGAAGTCATCATTGCCCGCGATTATGACAAGGGCAAAGGTGTGGTTCATGACGCCAACTACAACACTATGTCGACAACCTACGGCCGCCCGGGTTTGAACAAGAAGATTGTGAACAGCTATCTGATGACTGACGGCAGCCGTTTTACAGACCGTGCTGACTATAACACCGCCACTTACTATGAGGAAAAGCAGAACCGTGACCCGCGTCTGACTCAAACCGT
This sequence comes from uncultured Prevotellaceae bacterium, assembly GCA_900556245.1. GTDB lineage: Bacteria > Bacteroidota > Bacteroidia > Bacteroidales > Muribaculaceae > Limisoma. The sequence goes on along the minus strand of USOC01000160.1, from coordinate 2,736 downwards.
TATCGGTCCGGGTTATATGCGTATCAATGAAGACAAGCTGACTTCCCCATCGTTAGAATTTTCAACGACAGGGTATCAGATTATCAAGTGGGTTACCGATGCAAGTGGTGACGGATATCAGGGCTCTTCCAACGATTACATCATTTTCCGCTATGCAGAGGTGCTTCTGAACTATGCAGAGGCTAAGGCTGAACTTGGCACATTGACACAGGATGACCTCAACCGTTCGATTTACTGGCTTCGTGACCGCGTTGGCATGTCGAATATAGATATGGCAGAGGCGAACAAGAATCCGGACCCATACCTTACGGACATAGAAAACGGAGGATATAAGAACGTTGAAGGGGCAAATAAAGGTGTGATTCTCGAAATTCGCAGAGAGCGTACCATAGAGCTGTTGCTCGAAGGATTCCGCTATAGTGACTTGTTGAGATGGAAAGAAGGCAAGGTGTTCGAGAAACCGTTCCTTGGCTTATATGTTCCTGAATTGACAGAGGGAAGCGGAGAAAACCGTTACATTGTGCTCGATATGAATGACGGGCAGATCAGCGACAGAGAAAAGGTGGATATTTGTATCTACCAAGGGACCAAGCCGAAAGTCAAGAATGTCCGCAAGTTTTACAAACTTGGAGTGGATCTCGAACTGACAAACGGTACAAGCGGAAATATCCTTGTTCATGACATTAGAAAAGAGCCGCGCTCCTGGAACGAAGACCGCGACTATCTCTATCCGATTCCAACAGAGGAACGTCTGTTGAGCAACGGTGCCCTTACGCAGAATCCGGGCTGGAACGACGGATTGAATTTTTAACTCTAAATGATTAATAATTTTTAATGCTTTAAAATCAATATCTTTTATTATGAAAAAAAATTTATTTACAAATTGGAAAAATCTGGCTGTCGCTTTTATGACAGTATCCAGTCTTCATGCATTTGCAGAAGAAGCACGCTTTGATTTTGATCCGCAAGAGACCAAAGAGTATGCAGCATTTTTTAAACTGCCGTCGGCATTGGAAGGCAAATGCAATGCAGAGGTGTTGGGAATCGACATCAACCGGGAAGGCTTCTCTTGGGATGATATGAACACATGGCTTAACAGCGAAGGCAAGCTATGGAAAAAATACAATCCCGAAAAGGAGGCTTATGGCGAGACTTTGTTTGGAGTCAAGGTGAACAATAAGCCGAATGAACCTTTCAAAGGCAAGACATCAGGCATTAGCTGGACAACTAATGATACAGACGACAAATGGTATCCTGCTATCGAAAACAGCAAGTATCTGAAAGGAAAGTTTGTCATGTCTGATTGTTGGGCTCTCGTAATCAATATTTCCGGAACACAAATGGATACAATCAAACTTGCGATGAACAATACAGATAAGGATAATTATCTGAACATACGCAGAAATCCGGTTTTACGTCAGATTGACCTGTCAAACTCCAAGGGAAAATGTCGTCAGCTTCAAGGATACAGCAATATGCTGTCTGACGAGAACTCTTTGAAATGCGAGAATATCCGTAAGACTGAGTTCCTTGACTGGTTGCTCAACATCGAAAATAACTGCTATACGTTCTCCACTCTTCCCTTGCACCCTGCAAAAGGCACCAAACTTGGCTCGGGATATAAGGACCAATGGAAAAACAGAGGCGGTTATCCTATCGGTGAAATAAATGCAGACGGAGAATACGAGATTCTTGTTGATGAGGATATCGACTTGTCTTCAGAGTATGACATTGAAGGTAAGATTACCGAGTATACATGGAAGGATATTGATGGTAATCCGGTGGTACTTGCCAATGACAACGGTTACTTCTGCTTCGGTCCAGAACATGTCGGCAAAACTTACCGTTGCGAAATGAAGAACGGACATTATTCTCAGTTGATTCTGAATACTGTCTTCGTGACAGTTGTAGAAGAATATACCGGCAGTGTTGAAGGCTTGACCAATTCCAATGTAGCTGTCGTATGCAATGACAACACTATCTCAGTGTCGGGTGCTGAAGAGGTTATCGGAGTTCAAGTCTATAATTTCAACGGACAATGCGTTAAGTCTGTCAAAGGCAACCAAACTCAGCTTAATGTGTCTGATTTGGTATCCGGTATGTATATCGTAAAAGTTATGACTACAGAAGGAAACTATACTGAAAAAATTATCAAGAAATAGTAATAACCTAATTTAGAGTAATTGTGTCTGCGAAATATTTCATATCTTACAGACACAATTACTTTTTTTAAAACCATCATTATTATGAAGAAATATTTTTTGCTGTTATTTTTAGTTTTAGCGTCTGCAACTTTAAGCGCGCAGACTTATCCAAAGCCGGAAGGCGTAATCAGATTTATGACTTATAATTCCCATTATTGCAAGGGTGGAAGCGATCCCGGTCAGATTAGCGAATTGAATACGCGTCTTTTTGCCTCGGTAATCGGTGCATTGGAGGCGGACGTCGTTTCTATCCAAGAATTGGACAGTGCCACAACTTCTCGCGGCAATCGTGACTTGTTGGGACAAATCGCACAGTTTTCAGGCTTGTCTTATACTCCGATTTTTGGAAAAGCAGGAGAGTGGGGTGGCGGCTATATTGGCTGTGGAGCTCTGGTCAGCAAAGATATTCCGGTAAAAAAGGTGAAGATTATCCCATTGCCCGGAGAAGCTCGTTGCGCTGTCCGCGTAGATATGGATAAGTTCACATTTATTTCTACTCACAGTGATTTGGACGACAATAACCGACTGGCCG
>USOC01000159.1 GCA_900556245.1 uncultured Prevotellaceae bacterium | reverse complement strand
CACTTGGCTCTATCGGATTGCCTACAACGAATTTTATGCGTCGGCCCGCTCCCGCCGGGAAGATGTCCGCGAACAGATTCCCGACACTGCGACGGCAGGCATCGAAAATGCCGAAAACGCAAAAATGGATGTGGAATCCGCTCTGAAGACGCTCAGCGACGCCGAACGCTCGGTTGTCATACTCTTCTACCTCGAAGACCGCTCCCTCAAGGATGTGGCGAAAATAACGGGTATGCCGGAAGGCACCGTCAAATCGCACATCGCAAGAGCCAAACCAAAATTGGCGAAAATACTTGGCTGACATTAACCAAATCAAACAATCTCTGCACAATGGACAAATACGATGACAATCTTCTGAAACAAACCCTCAGACAAGGAGCGTTCAAGGCGGACAAAAATCCTTGGTTCACAAAAAAAGTAATCAACCGTCTGCCTGAAAAGCAACGGAAATCCGCAGGATGGATTCTGTATGCAGTCTGTTTCTCGGCCATTGCCGCATGCGCGTTCCTTTGGCCTGCGACATTATCCGATACGACCCCCGTCACGCTTCTCGACGGCCTTACGCTCCCCCGCAATGTTATTTCGGGCATTGTGACGACAGCCGTCTCCATGCTCGCATTGCAACAGATTATAGGCGCCGCCCTCAGCCGCCAAGACTAGAGATACAGCGCACAACAAACTGATTGTAAAGACATTACCCCCTCCAAAAAAACTATCCGGATAGTTTTTTTGCCAATCATTTACCTACCTTTGCACATATTTTATTCTCAAAAAAATGAAACAAAGCCTACTCTGCTTCCTGCTGCTGACATCACTTCACGCAATCGGACAAGAATCAGCAGACACAATTCCGACGCAACAACTCCACGAAATTGTCATCGAAGCGCCGAAAGTTGTCAGAATGGCGGACAAGGACGTCTACCATCCTTCCCAAAGTGCCCTCAAAGCCTCTAAAAACGGTATGCAGCTGCTCGGAAATCTGATGATTCCGTCGCTTTCGGTCAACGACGCACTCGACTCCGTAAAAGCCGCCGGCGAAACCGTACAGATCAGAATCAACGGCAAACAGGCGACAATCTCCCAAGTGCGGGCGCTCCTTCCCGAAACAGTCAAGCGGGTCGAATGGATAGACAATCCGGGAATGCGCTATAACGGAGCTTCCTATGTGCTGAATTTAGTCGTGGTCAACCCCACTTTCGGCGGCTCGCTGATGGCAAGCGCACAACCCGCCCTATCCACAGCATGGGGAAGATGCTTTGCCGACCTGAAATTCAACATCGGCCGCTCGCAATGGACCGTCGGAGGAAACTATAAGCTGACCGACAAAATGAAGGCTCACCGCGACTACTCCGAAACTTTCACCTTTGCCGACGGAACTTCGCTGACGCGCGACGAAATACCCCAAGGAGGCTCGCTCGACAACACATGGGCAAACGCATGGGCCTCCTACAGCTACATAAAGCCGGACACAACGGTACTGATGATCAATTTCGACCTTTATCAGGACATCCGCTCGAAAACAGCCTACGAAGGGCTGTTGAAACTGAGCGACGGTTCAGACGACATTCTTTTGACAGACACAAAAGGATCCAAAGGAAGCGACCCACGGATTTCCGCATACTGGCAACAAAATTTCCGGAACAGGCAGATGCTCGCCGTGAACTTCAGCAGTTCGTTCTACGCCGGCCGCACCTTTTCCGACTATGTCGAACAAAGACCGGACTCTCCCGAATTGCTTAACAACATCAGCACAAGCATCCGTGACCGGAACCAAGCCTATTCCGTAGAAGCAAACTACGTCAAACGATGGGACAAGTCCAACCTGACCGTAGGAGCTTCTTATGTTGCTAAACTCAACCGCTCGGAATATGAAAATCTCGACGGACAAGTCTTCCACCAGCGCCAGGACGGTGTCTATTTCTTTGCCGAATATTTCCGGCGTTTCGGAAAATGGTCGGCTACAGCCGGAATGGGAGCGCACTACACCAGATTCCTGTTCAAAGAGTCCGGGAAAGGGCAAGACAGTTGGAACCCCCGTCCGCAAGCGACCGTCACCTATTCGCTAAACGACCGCCACCAGTTCCGACTCAACTTCACGTCGTGGCAATCCGCCCCTTCTCTGGAAGAGACAAATGTCGTGCCACAACAGCTCGACGGATTCCAATGGCGTGTAGGCAACCAAAACCTGAAAACGTCAAGTTCATATATGCTGACCTTTCGCTACGGCTTCTCCATACCGCGTGCAGACGGCTCGTTCGGCATCCGCGCCTTCACCTCCCCCAACGCCATCACCCCGCTCCTGCGATGGGACGGCGACCGGCTTCTGACCACTTACGAAAACAGCCAAGGGCTGCGCAACCTTACGTTTTTTCTTGCACCTCAAGTAGAAGTTATCCCGGACTGGCTGACTGCTTCAGGCTACTTAGAATTTCGCATGGAAGACATGAAAGGCTCCGGATACAAACTGACAAACAATCAATGGTGCGGCAACGCATCCGTCCGCCTGTCACACTGGGGATTCACGCTCAGCGGAGAATATGAACGGGCACAACGAAGCCTTTGGGGTGAAAAAATTTCATGGGGCGAAGACGTCACCTTCATCGACCTGAGCTACGACTGGAAGAAATGGCAATTCAGCGCAGGGGTAATCATGCCCTTCGGAAAATACGACCACGGATCGAAGTCGCTCAGCAAATGGAACACCAACGAACAGCACATGCGCATTAAAATGCGCATTCCCTACATTCAAATAAGCTACAACCTCCAATGGGGACGCCAGCGCAAAAGCGCAAAAAAGCTCATCAATTCAGGAGCCAACACCGACCGTTCCTCCGCTGGCGGACGATAGTCAAAAACCCCATATACAAGCAAAAGAGGCTCTCAAAACAATGAGAGCCTCTTCCTGTCAATCACATGATGCTTGTGCTTCTATGGCAATCTTTAATCTAAAAAATTAGGACAAACAAAAAACACATACTAATTACACGTTTTTACAAACCAAACATTTATCATACCGCAAAATTAATTTGCCTGGCTGCTTGTCACAAATGGATTATATGAACCGAACACATTAATCGCCAAAACACCTGCTTTACTCGACAGAATCTCCTTCCCGCCCCAATCTGATACAAACAACAACAATATAGCGCATCACAACTTTTGATTTGCCAAAAATAAAACCGTCAAAGCTATAAATTGACATTTTTTCCATAAGCCATACGACAGGGAAACCGGGCTTTGAACTCATTGCCGACATCTCCCCCCCCCGACAAGCAGCCTCGCTCCGCTTCAGACCGGACTCTGACAACCGGATATACCCATCACTCCAACCCCTGTTTTTGTCAGAATACAAAAATATGGCTTGCCACAAGAATGAGCCTCAGAAATTAGAGCATCTGCGAAATTTTTTGTATTTTTGTACGATTTAAAGGCTTACAAAATTAGTATGGTAGAAAACAACGAAAACTATAGTGCAAGTAACATCCAAGTGCTCGAAGGCTTGGAAGCTGTACGCAAACGCCCGGCCATGTACATCGGCGACACCGGGCCAAAAGGTCTGCACCACCTTGTCTACGAGGTGGTGGACAACTCCATCGACGAGGCTCTCGCCGGATTCGCATCCCACATCGAAGTGACAATCGGCGAAGACAACTCCATCACCGTTGTCGACAACGGACGCGGTATTCCCGTCGACAAACACGAAAAGCTCAACAAGTCGGCGCTTGAAGTCGTCATGACTGTCCTCCACGCCGGCGGAAAATTCGACAAAGGCTCCTACAAGGTATCCGGTGGTCTCCACGGTGTCGGCGTTTCCTGCGTAAACGCGCTCTCTTCCTATATGCGTGCGGAAATCCGCCGTGACGGTCACATCTACGCCCAGGAATACGCCTACGGACATCCGAAAGCGCCGGTTGCCATCGTTGGCGACTCCGACAAGACCGGAACTCAGATTTTTTTCAAGTTTGTTTTTTATTTTTTTGAGTAGACCTAGGTCTACAACTACGACACATTGGCAAAT
>USOC01000158.1 GCA_900556245.1 uncultured Prevotellaceae bacterium | reverse complement strand
GAATACGACGCCCTTCAGGACATCGTCGGAGGCTCGTTGGGGGTCGTCGTCAGCGCCGGCGTTTCGACCGGAATGCTCGACGCCGCCCATCTGAGGGAGTACCTGAGAATGTACACCTACTACGAGCGCAACGGCTACCGCCTTCCCGCGAGTCACCGCCTTGACATCGGAGTGACCTATTCGCTGCGTCACCGGCGTTGCGCCAGCGCGTTCAACCTGACGCTTCACAATGTCTATAACCGGCACAATATATCGAACGCATATTTGGGGATGCAACAGGGGAAGGTGGTTGTGAAAGGCGTTTGCCTGTTCCCTTTCATGCCTTCGTTGAGTTACACAATCAGTTTTTAGAGAAAGCGATGAAGAAGATACAGAATTTCGCGATGGCTTGCGGAGTGGCGGCGACGGGACTCTGCGGCTGCGAGCAGGTACTGGAATGGCACGATGCCGAAACACCCGTCGACGGGATAACAGTCAATGCGCTGGCAACCCCGGACACGGTGTTGATGGCTGTTGTCAGCAAGGCGCTGCTGTTTACGGACGCACCCGACATGGACAGGGACAAATTCGAAGACTTCTGGATTTATGAGCAGCAGGGCGACCTTCCGATGAAGCATGCCGCGCTAATCTCCGGAGCGGCGGTCACTGCGCAGGTCAACGGGGCTGAGGAATACGCTTTCCGCTATGACGCGGCACATTCTCGCTACGTCAGCGACTACCGTCCGCGTGAAGGCGACCGTATCCTGCTGACGGCGCAGTTCGACACATTCCCGGCGGCAGAGGCGGCAGTGTCAGTTCCGTCCAGCCGCCGTCTTGAACTGCTGTCCTGTCAGAAAAAATATTCCAACCGTTTCGAGCAAGTGGTCTATCCGGAGGAGCATCCGGAATATGCCCTGATAGACTGGTATGGGGAGGATACGGTGGCTGTCGTCACAGTCCGGTTCACCGATCCACCCGGAGACGACTACTATCGGCTTAAAGTGCGCAGTATCAGCGACCATGAGGATTTTGGCGAGCCGGTAGTCCGTGTGCACGACGTATTCGCCTCCGACGACCGGCTTTTCTACGACAGCCGTTTGGGGGCATCCTACGGAGGCTGGCCCTCGGAATTCTCAAGCGTTTTCGACGGGCGGAAATGCGAGGGGGAGACCCGTACGGTGACAGTCGAATCGCGTTTGCGGCAGGGTACGGACCGGCGAATCGAGGTCGAACTACAGTCTCTGAGCCGTGATTTCTACTATTATGTCAAGTCGTGTGAGCTCTACCGCATCACCAAGCAGGACGACTATTCGGAACCGGTGCAGATTCATTCGAACGTGGAAGACGGCTGGGGCATCTTCGGCGGCATCGCCTCCGACGGCTTTGTCTTGCATTTCTGAACGGGGAAAGTGGCGTTTTGAAGGGAGTCATTGCAAGTCCTGCCTGTTTTGTTCAGTGTATGGATATAGGTATAGCCCCGGAATTTTTATTCTATGGCCGATATATACTAATCGAGGCGAGAATGTGAATCATTCTCGCCTCGAATTTCTTATTTAAGAATCGGATTAGTCGATTTCTTCGTCAGCTTCGTAACCGCCCATTTCGCGGAGCGCATTCTTCAGCATAACGTACTGTTGGAACAAGTGGTTGACCGGAACTTCGTTCTGTGTATAGTCGTGCATCGGGCTCTTGAGGAAGAAGCTCAGGAAGCGTTGAGTTCCGTAGCGTCCTGCGCGAGCAGCCAAGTCGCTGAGCAACACGAGGTCGAGGCAAAGCGGAGCGGCGAGGATAGAGTCGCGGCAGAGGAAGTTGATCTTGATTTGCATCGGGTAGCCCATCCATCCGAAGATGTCGATGTTGTCCCAGCCTTCCTTGTCGTCGTCGCGCGGCGGATAGTAGTTGATGCGAACTTTGTGATAGTAGTCGGTGTAGAGATCCGGTTGGTTTTCCGGAACAAGGATTGATTCCAATGTCGACAACTTGCTGACTTCCTTAGTGTGGAAGTTTGCTGGTTCATCAAGTACGAGACCGTCGCGGTTTCCAAGGATATTAGTAGAGAACCAGCCGTTCAAGCCAAGGCAACGAGTGCCGATAATTGGAGCAAATCCGGATTTAACCAAAGTCTGACCTGTCTTGAAGTCCTTGCCTGCGATAGGCATTTTTGTCTTTTCTGCCATTTCCCACATAGCCGGGATGTCGACAGTTGTGTTCGGAGCACCCATAATGAAAGGAGCGCCTTCAGCAAGTGCTGCGTATGCGTAGCACATGGACGGAGCGATGTGCTCTTTGTCGTCGGCCTTCATCGCTTCTTCCAAAGCAGCCAATGTGCCGTGGATTTTTTCGTCTACCGGAACGTAGATTTCTGTAGAAGCGGCCCAAAGCACTACGATGCGGCTACAGTTGTTGGCAGCCTTGAAGTTGCGGATGTCTTCGCGAAGTTGTTCCACCATGTCCCAACGGCTCTTGCAGTCCTTCACGTTGTTTCCGTCAAGACGCTTTGCATAGTTGTGGTCGAAAGCGGCCTTCATCGGAACAATCTTCAAGAGCTCGTCCTTGACCGGTTCGATGTCTTTTTCCTTCAAAACGTTGGCGTTAATAGCCGATTCGTAGGCGTTTGCAGGATATACGTCCCAAGAACCGAATACAATGTCGTTGAGGTCGGCCATCGGAACGATGTCTTTATAGTGGAGGTATTTTTTGTCTTTGCCACGTCCTACGCGGATTTTGTCATATTGGGTCATAGAGCCGACCGGTTTGGCCAAGCCTTTGCGTACCATCAATACGCCGGTCATAAACGTTGTGGAAACGGCACCAAGTCCTACGACGAGAACGCCTAATTTTCCTTCTGCTTTTTGTACTTTACAATTTTCCATTTTACAAAGTATTTTTTTTGAATGTTTGTTCGATAATGATTCGTTTCGAATTATTTTTCGAAATCCGCCGTAAAAGTACGGTGAATTTCTCGAAAACAAAATATATTTAAAATAAATAACTGTCCTAAAAGGGATAAATAATAGTAAAATTTAGTCTATGTAGTTAAATTTGCATAAAACTACATATATATTGATTTTTATGGCTTAAAAAGTCTAAACGAAGTACTTTCTGATTTGATCTAATTTTTCGATTTGGCAGGGGTGGGTCACTGCATCTTCTTCAGCAGTCCAGCCTTTGCCTTTCAGCCAAGCTGTTCTGCAACCTAAAGAGAGGGCCGGCAGGATGTCTTTTTTGTAACTGTCGCCCACGACAAGCACTTCTTCGGGTTTTAGTCCGAGTGCTTCAACGCCGAGCGCGAAGATTTTCGGGTCGGGTTTTCTGACGCCGACAACTGCACTTTCCACTATCTTTTTAAAGTATCGCAGCAGGTCGAAGTCGGCAAGGACGGTTTCCACATTTCCGTAGAAGTTGCTTACAAGCACCATCGGCATTCGGTCGTGGACAAATTCAAGTGTCGGGCGGGCTTCTTCGATGGATTCTTTAGCTGCCTGATAGCAGTATTGGGCGATTTCCTCAGCTTTTTCGATGACGGGGCAGGCCTTCGGCAGCAAGTCGTTGTCGACGAGGTTCTGCAGCTCGATGTTCATTTTGATTCGGAGCAGGTCGAGAAAGTTGTGTTCCGGTAAGATGTGGCGAGTCTTTGCCAATTCCCGTTCGGCAAAGACATAGCAGTCGCGGAACTGCTGTTTGTCGACCGGAACTTGCGCTTTTTTATATCCGTCCCAGATTATTTCACTCCAGTGCACGCCACGGCTGTCGATTGTACCGCCGTAGTCGAAAATCACACCTTTTATATCAGTATTTGCCATTTTTTATTTCTTCGTTAAAGTTCTTGCACATTTTTTCATGGCGCAGAATCATATAGACCAGCATCGCATTGAGCACAATCAGTTCAAATGCGAAATAAAGCCATGGCATCTGAGCGAAAAGCGAGCAGAAAAGGGCGATTGTCCGCAGGTTGAACGAAAGCCAGTTGGTGTACTTCATCAGCGGTTTGCTCTTGGCCCGGAATGCGTCGCGGAACGACTGTGGAGCAGCGTTTTCTCCAAATCGTTGGCGCAACGATTTTCTGAGTGCCTGCATCTTCGGGGTGAGCACCTCCTGATTGGCAGTGTAGTTGCGGTAGAAGAACATTGTGGTCTTTTTCCA
>USOC01000157.1 GCA_900556245.1 uncultured Prevotellaceae bacterium | reverse complement strand
CGTCTGCCACCGTAGCGGAAAGCAACGACTCGATTGCGCCCAGCATTGCTATCGTAAATGCCGAAGGAAGCAAGGCATTGATTGTCGCCATATTGATGCCAATCTGGTGCGGCTCCGGTATCGAGCCGGAAAGATTATGGAAACGGTCGCCAATAGTCTCCACCCCCGTCAGACCTGCAAACTCTCGCAAGAGCCACACGGCCAAGGTCATCACGACAATGGCAATCAATGCGCCAGGCAATCGCTTTGACACGCGCGGCACTCCGGCAATAATCAGCAGCGTAAGCAGCCCGACAAGCATTGTCGGCCAGTGCATCGTGGCAAAATGCGAAAGATAGACACCCCATTTAGAGATGAAATCAGACGGCAGCGCACCGGTCTGCAACCCGAAAAAGTCAGTAATCTGCGTGGAAAATATCGTAACGGCAATACCCGAAGTAAAACCTATGACAATCGGATAAGGAATGAACTTGATGACCGAACCGAGTCGGAACAGACCCAGCGCGACAAGGATAAGACCCGCCAGAAAGGTGGCAATGGCAAGTCCCGTCAAACCGTACTGCTGGATAATCCCATAGATAATAACAATGAAAGCGCCGGTCGGTCCGCCAATCTGGACAGTACATCCCCCCAACGCAGAAACAAGGAATCCACCGATTATTGCCGTGACAAGGCCAACGGTCGGGGTAACACCGGAGGCAATACCGAACGCCACCGCCAAAGGCAGCGCCACAATTCCTACTACAATACCGGCAATGGCATCGTCCTTGAATCGCGCCATGCTGTAATCCTTGAATGTCGAGAGCAGTTTCGGTCTGAAACAGACTTTTGATAAAATTTCCATAAATCTATTGCGACTTATTAATCAAACAATGATAAATTATTCCTAATAACAATCTCGATTGCAAAGGTACTAAAAAACGCTTAATTTCTACATTATTACGTTAATTTTATTTCCTGTCCATTTTGACACTATTTAAGGCACATATATTATATAGAAATACAAAATATGATATATATCATTTGAACGCCCAAACTTTGGCGGTAATTTTGCGCATAATTGTCGGTTATGCGGTCGAAGGAAGTGGTCCTGAAAAGAAAAATGAATTTTTTCTGAAAAAAATCAGGAAAAAACTTGCACAAAAGAAAAAAGCGTCGTACCTTTGCATCGCAAATGAGAAACAAGGGCGTTTAGCTCAGCTGGTTCAGAGCATCTGCCTTACAAGCAGAGGGTCGGCGGTTCGAATCCGTCAACGCCCACAAAAAAAGGAAATCGACAATTGCCGGTTTCCTTTTTTTTCGCATATTACCTAACCAACCCACCTATGAACGAATCAATATTTCGAAAAGTTGCCGCAATGGCAATCGTGGCATTGACCACTTTCCCGGCAGTTTCTCAGACAACAGAGCCAGCCGACAGCTCCTTGTCTCTGACGCTCGACAAAGCAATTGAAATAGCCTTGTCCGACAACTTGACCGTGAAAGTCGCCGAACAAGAGATTACCAAACAGGAATATTCCAAAAAAGGCGTCCTTGCCGGACTCTTTCCGAACATCAACTTCTCAGCCTCTTTCGACCGTACCATCCAAAAGCAAGTGATGTACATGGGAGGCGACTTCGGAGGTATGGGCGGAGGAAACGCAGGCCTGAAAGTAGGCCGCAACAACACATGGGGAGCAGGATTCTCCGCTTCGATGCCCATCATCGGCGCCCAACTTTGGAAACAACTCGACATTACGGCCGACGAAGTCGAACTGGCCGTCGAAAAATCGCGCGAATCAAAGAATGCAATGGTGTCGCAAGTACGTCAGGCCTACTACGGTGTGCTGCTTGCTGAAGAATCCTACAACGTGTTTAAGGAAAGCTATGACAACTCGATGGACAAATATGTCGACATCAAGCAAAAATACGATCAGGGACTCCAGTCGGAATATGACCTCATCCGCGCAGACGTCGCCGTGAAGAACATCGAACCGAACGTGTTTGACGCACAAAATGCAATAGTACTTGCCAAATGGCAACTGAAGGCACTTATCGGCGTAGACCTCGATATGAATATAGACTGCAAACGAAGCCTCCGCGAATACGAGAACAGCCTGTATGCCGACTATATGCAAATAGACACGACAATCGTGGCCGGCAACAGCACGCTTCGCCAACTCGACCTGCAGCAGGCACAACTCCGGAAAACCCACAAGATGAATCTTGCATCCTACTACCCGACGCTTGACCTCTCGTTCATCTACCAATGGCGCGCCATGTCGGAAAACTTCAAGTTCAAGGACTATCGGTGGGATCCCTATTCCACCCTCGGGCTGACCCTCAACATCCCGATTTTCTCCGGAGGAAAACGCTACAGCAGCGTAAAGCAAACCAAAGTACAGATGAATCAGCTGGCACTCACCCGACTCGACACAGAACGGAAGCTAATGGTAGCCGTCCGTCAGTACGTCGACCAGATGAAAACCGGCATACTCCAATATGAATCAGCCACCAAGGGCGTTGAGCAAGCACAGAAAGGCTATGACATTGCCGTCAAGCGCTACGACACGGGCGCCGGCACCCTGCTTGAAGTAAACGATTCACAACTGGCGCTGACACAATCGCAGATGAACCGCAACCAAGCCGTCTATACCTTCCTTGTGGCACAGGCAATGTTAGAGGAAACTCTTGGAAAAGACTATCAACCCTAATGAAGAAAATCAATAAAAAAATGTACAGCAGAATATTTACCAACGGAAAATTGATGGCTGCAGGCATCCTGTCGGCCACTATGTTGATGACTTCATGCTCAGGCGACAAAAAAGTTGAAGAGCAAAAAGTCGTAGAAGAGGCAGTGAAAGTTGAAGTGGCACAAAGCGACTACCGGGCAGTACCGCAGATAAACACCTTTACAGCCACGGTAGAAGCCGACGTGACCAACAACATTGCCCCGAAAATGGCAATGAGAATCAAGAAAGTGCTTGTCGAAGTCGGACAACACGTCAACGCCGGCCAAAAGCTGGCGGAGATGGACCCCGCAGACCTCGACCAACTTCGTCTCCAAATGGAAAACAATGCGTTGGAATTCAAACGTTCAGACGAACTATACAAAATAGGCGGCACGTCGAAATCTGAATGGGACGCCAAAAAGACAGCCTATGACATCTCCCGCCGCAACTACGAAAACCTGATGGAGAACACAACGCTAGTCAGCCCCATTTCCGGCATTGTCACACAACGCAACTACGACAGCGGCGACATGTATTCCGGCGCAAGCCCCATCTTCGTTGTCGAGAAAATACGTCCGGTCAAACTGAAAGTCAATGTGTCGGAATCTCTTTTTGCCAAAATCTCAAAAGGCATGGAAGTTGATTTCTCGCTTGACGTCTACGGTGACGAAACGTTTAAAGCCGTCGTCCACCTGATTTATCCGACCATCGACCCGGCTTCGCGCACGTTCCCCGTCGAACTGCGCATCGCCAATGCCGACGAACGCGTACGCCCCGGCATGTTCGCCCGCGTAAAAATGAACTACGGAACAGAAGACCATGTTGTCGTACCCGACCGTGCCGTACAGAAACTCATCGGCTCAGGCGACCGCTACGTCTACGTTGTCACCGACTGGAAAGCGGTATACCGCAAAGTGACACTCGGCCAACGCATCGGCACGGAATATGAAATTCTCAGTGGCGTGGAACGTGGCGAGACAGTCGTCGTCACCGGACAAACACGCCTGAAAAACGGATCGAAAATTTCCATCATCAACAACACGAAAAAACAATAACCAGCAATGAGCCTATATCAGACAGCCGTCAAACGGCCTATCACAACCATACTGATATTCCTCGGCGTTGCCATCTTCGGTCTGTTCTCGCTTTCCCGCCTGTCAATCGACCTGCTGCCGGAAATCGAGACAAACTCGATTATGGTGATGACAACCTACCCGGGAGCCAGCGCGGAGGATATCGAGACCAACGTCACACGCCCGTTGGAGAACACGCTCAACTCCGTCAGCGACCTGAAGCACATCACGTCGGACTCACGAGAAGGAGCGTCAATCATCACGCTTGAATTTGAATACGGTATCGATATCGACGTGGCAACCAACGATGTCCGCGACAAACTCGACCGTGTCACCACTCTACCCGAC
>USOC01000156.1 GCA_900556245.1 uncultured Prevotellaceae bacterium | reverse complement strand
CAGTCAGTCATAAGCATAACATTGTAACCAGAACTGTTACTCATTGCCACCAGCCCGGCGGCAACAGCCGCAGCCTGCACATCTCCGGAATTTCGGCATCCGGTCAGAACATACGGCTCGTCGCCCGACGCCGCATTGGCATAGGCAATCAGCCCTGCTACATTCTTGGTCGATGCCGGCATCGTCAACTCTATAGTTCCAGAATTATAGCATTCGATGTATGTCGACGGTTTGGATGTTCCAACCAAGCCGGCCGTATAGTTGCCATCATCTCCATTGACAATCTTGCCTTCATTTCCACAGCGCAGGAATTCCACGCCATTCTCGACATTGGCCGCAACGCCGGCAATATTTGAGGCTTTGCCAGTAACTACTCCCTTATTCACACAGTCGGTGAGTTTCGCTCCGGTTCTCGCCATTGCGCAAAAACCTGCCACTGAAGACTTGGTGTTAGTGACATTCAGCTCATTAACACAGTTGACCAACTGCCCGTAGAGTTCTCCACAAAAACCGCCGGTATTGGTTTCTGTCGAATTGATTTCTCCGGCAAGAGTAAGATTCTTGACAATCCCCTTTTCTCCGATTGTCCCGAAAACGCCCTGATAGCTATCTGTAGGCTTGTAGGAAATACCGTACATTCTCATCCCGTTTCCATCCAAGACCGACTGCATTTGCAACACGCCGTCACAAGCCATCGGTACAAACGCTTTCCCGGAGAAGTCAATGTTTTGTGTCACCTTGAAATAAGAACCATCAAAAGAATTGACTGTCAATGTCATATAATTGACAAGATTATTCCAGTCGTCGGCAGAAGTAATGAGATATGGATCGGTTTCCGTACCTGAACCAGTCAAAGGAACAGAGGGTACACGCATCACTTCAATCGGTTTTTTATAAGTTCCGTAAGTGGCAATCAGCGTATCACACACAATCGATTCAACCTCAGCAGGCACTCTCAGCTTTCCCTCTTCAATCTTAAACATATCACCTCGTTGCATTGTCCATACCAAGCCTTCTTGGGCAGCCAATGTGGCATCCGAGCTCAGATTCTTTACTGTCTGTCCGGAAGGAATCGAAATAATCGTTTGACGGGACTTGACAACAAGATCTTCTTTTACAAACAGCCTCAAGACCGGATATTTTCCAGCTTCAAACGACCAGATTTCCTCTGAAAATCCATCCATCGGAGTTCCGGATGTCAGCACAGACGTTTCAAGCGGAGCCATAGTGCGATAATCAAGGTTTCCCGCAGCCTTACATGAGCTGATCTGGACATCATAGAACACACCGTTCAATTCTCCCGCCGTTCCGTTTGTTCCGGCTATCGCTCCTACCAATGCCTGGTCACCCGCAAAAACAGAACCATAGTTGACAGCGTAATGCATATCATTCGGCCCAGAGCCTGACGATGATTTTCCAAGCGAACCGGAGATTCCGCCCACCTTTCCGATAACTGCCTTGATTGTACCGGCATTGACGACGTTTCTGAAAACACTTCCGTTCGAAGATCCTGCAATACCCCCGGCAAAGTTCAGCTTCGTAGAAGTTGAAGTGATGAATTTCGAAATCGGCGCGACTGTAATGTTTCCGACATTCATGCAATTTTCAATGAATCCGTTTGAAGAGCCACAAATACCTCCGGCATCCATATATCCGGAAGTGATATTTCCGACATTATAACAGTTGCGAATAGTGGCTCCCGTCAGGTGCTGCCCTACGATTCCTCCAATCCAACAACTCAAGCCGGATATATCGGCATAGTTCCGGCAATTATCCACCGTCCCATAATTGTAGCCGACAAAAGCGGCGCTTGTCGCCCAGAAAAGCAGTTGGCAATCGGCTGCCATATTGAGGTTTTTCAACGAGCCTTCCGTATCAAGGCGTCCAATGAAGCCCTTATAACCCTCACTGTCATCAGTGTCAGGCATTCCCTGTCCGTCGGGCGATGAATCCGGAGTTGTCTCCCAAACAATAGCATCCAATTTCATTCTATGAATAGCAAACCCGCCTCCATCAAAATGGCCGGCAAAACGATTGTGGGCATCGCTTTCCAAAGCACAGATTCCCTTGAATTCAGTCGAATATTCCAAATCTATGTCATTGGTCATCCTGAAATAGGTATTCGGGAAGAACTGACTGAAATAGGTGGTCACGTTCGAGAGCAGAATCAGGTCATCTTTAGTCTTCACAAGGTAAGGCTTCTCCTCCGTTCCTTCACCCTCAAATGGAATGGGAGCCATCTTCAACAGATAAAGCCTTATTGCGTCACCGTTAGTGACAGCCAGCGTATCTGTTCCGAATTCTTCTTTCAACTGGAGCGCACTACCCGCAATTCTACTGTAATATCCCTCGTCAGAAAAAGTCAATTGTCCTGCAACTGTTTTCACCAACTTGAATTGTGTCGCTCCCAAAGCATTGAGCGTCGCTCCTTTTGTCACCTTGTCTGCGCTGGTTCCCTCCGGCATAACGATGGCGGACGCACTGAATTTCGACAACTCCAAATCTTTGAAAACTTTCAACCTCGGATAATAGCCGTCCGTGAATTCCCATACGTCTGCAGAAAAGCCTGATGGTCCGGATACCGCTGTCAGTTGCGCTGTTGTAACTCCATAGTTCAAAGAAGTCAAATCAGTCATTTGCCGGTCAAAATAGACATTGGCAATGGTCGGGGTCGTCCCCTCCTTGATTGAGCCAAGCGATTCGCGCACCTCCGTGTTTTTATCATACTGATATGTTTCAGCGCTAATCTGTCCAGCAGAGTAACAGCTTTCGACAACAGCCTGCCTCTGCTCACCGTCGACTGAGTAATCGGAAACATATCCCGTAATTCCTCCTGTCTGTCGAGATGCCCGGGCCTGTACAAGACCTACATTATAGCTGTTCTTCAAAGTTCCGCTAAGCATACCAACGACTCCTCCGACATTTGCCTTCGTACCCAGTCCGTACACATTTCCGACATTGAAACAATCTTCAGCGACACCCTTATAGACAGATCCGGCGACACCTCCAACCGTACAGTTGTCGACTACAGCCTGCAACGTTCCTGAAAAATAGCAGCGATTAAGAGTGGCTCCGTTATACAGCTGTCCGACAACACCTCCTGACGGATAGCCTTCTGCAACCGCCCCTGCATATATAACCGTTTTTTCCGCAAAGCAATCTGTAATAGAGCCGTCTACTTCGCCGGCAACTCCGGCGGCGAAACCGCCAAGACCTTCAATTTGATTGCCGACCGACGAACAGCCGCGAATTGTAGTCGCGATACCGGCAAGTGCCGCTGCTGCAAGCCCGGTATTATAGATATGGCTGTCGCTGACATGGCAATTCTCAATTGTCCCTCGCGACCATCCGGCAATAGCGGCTGCATAGTAGTCAGCTGAAGAGATTTCCGCATTTGTAATTCTCAAATCTTTGATAACACTTAAAGTGTCCGTCAATCCGAACAACGCCGCATAACCGTTTGCACCGGTACTGACAGTAAGGCCTTTTATCGTTTTGTCATTACCGTCAAACGAGCCTGCAAACACATTAGTCCAACGATTGCCGATTGGCTCGAAACGGTAGCCCGTCATGTCTATATCATTTTCAAGACGGAAGAACTTGCCCAGAAAGACTCGTGCATAATTGGACATTCCATTGGTGTATGGATAGTCTGTCACTTCGTTCACCCGGTCGGAAAGCAAAATCAAGTCATCAAGTTTCTTAATCAGATATGGACTTGATTCCGTTCCTTCTCCTTCAAATTCGGTAACACTCAACGCAGGATACTTAATATCGAATGGAGTCGTGATATACCCGCTGTCACGCGCTCCCAGATAATATTTCTTAGTTCCACCGACATTCATCAGCGTCCAGTTCCCCCATGTGAGCTTCCTCTTGTCTGTCGATTTGTCAAGGGTGATATCCGCTGCATAACCTTCAAGGCTTCCGTCAGTCTTATAGGTCGTCGCAAAAGTATACCAATCACCGTTTGTCTTGTCTTCTCGGGCCAGCTGAGAGGTGATGGTGCCTCTTTCATCACGCGAGAGAAGAATTTCTACAGTTTTACCATAATTTGCAAAATTCTTGACTGTCACGACATTCGCGGATGTCTGCGTCACAATGACTCCATACTTATCCGACTGTCCGTCGAGCGTAGTGA
>USOC01000155.1 GCA_900556245.1 uncultured Prevotellaceae bacterium | reverse complement strand
GATGAAGAGAGATTGCACATCAGCCGGGTCGATGTTGGCGAAGGCTTTGTCGCCGGATGTCTTTTTTAATTGCCAACTAAAATTTTCCGCATTTTTCAGCGTCCAGCCTTCCGTGCCGTTGTCGAAGTTTTCGCTCCAGTCAACGGTGCCTTCGCCGCTGCTGTTCAGGCATACGATTCCGGCTGAGAGCGTACCGTCTCCTGCCCCGAAAAATTGCGGGTTGAGGGTCACGTTTGCACCGGAATAGACTTCGTTCCGTTGCATGGCTTTTGCTTTACCGGCCGGATTCGCTACCTGTGGAGTGGCAGCCAGCGCGGAAGCGCAAAGCAGCGAGATTGTCGAAATCAGAGTTTTCATAGGAGTGGTTATTTGATGAATTTCATTTGTTTGATTATTCCGTTATCGCCAGCAAATGTAGCGATGTAGATGCCTTCTTCGAGAAGGCTTGTCGATACGATGCCGTCTGCATCCTTGGCTTGGACAAGTATTCTGCCTGCTGTGTCGACTATTGTCAGCATCCCTTCATTCGGGCAGATGATGCGGTCGTTCAGGCGGTCGTACAGGATTCTGTCGGTATTCATTGTCGAGATGCCGCTGATTCCTGCTGTTTCGACACGCAGGGTTTTGACATAGAGAGTCTGCATGTCGTCGTTGCCCATCGCTTGTAAGCCGATGCGGTAGATTCCCGTGGTGGACGGTTCGAATTCGAAGTATTGTTCATCTGTAAATGTGCTTTCAACCACGAATGTACCCAACAGTTGCTGGCCTTCAGGTGTAGCGTCCGGACCGTAGTAGACATTTACGGTCGTATAGCTGGTTTCGCTCCATGCCCTGTTGAGAGCCGCTCCGACTGTCACTTTATGGCGATAGTGGTTGTTGACCGACAAAGGAGGCGTGAATAGCCAGTCGCCTTCTGTTGACGGTTTCGAATAGATTTGTGCTGCATCGTCATAGCTGCTGTAGGTCCAGCATCTTCCGTCCCTGTTTCCGTCGTAAGTGTCCATAAGCAAGAAACCTTTTTCTGAAGTCAGATTTGCCTCATAGGGAATTTCCATGCAGCTGCCTGCTTTTACTTCTGCAGATGAGGCGGGGGCACTTTCCAGACCTGATTTCGTCACGGCTGTCACGGAATAGGTGTAGATGTCGAGAGCTTCAACGTTGTCCGTGTAGGGGAGTGCTCCGGTGAAGTTCTGTTCCAGAACGGTTTCACCGCGCATAATCTTGTATCCCATACCTTCGGTTTCAAGGTATCCGCCGTTGACGGTTGCTTTCGGAGGAACAAATAGGATTTCCTCTTTCGTCCCATTCGCGTTTGCGGTCAGTTCCGAGACTGCCAGCGGTGTGTCGAATCCTACCCATCCTGTGGTGGCTGTAGTTTCGCTGAAGTTTTCGCCGAGGTAGCAGCGTACGGAGTAGGAATGGATGCCTGCTTCAGAGACCGCTTTGTCTGTAAACGAAGCCACAGCGCCGGGAGTCGTGTTGTCGCTTGTCCCTGCCAGGGTTGTGCCGTCGCGATAGATTTCAACCTTCGTCAGGCTCGCCAGTGTATTGCCGGTGTTGTCCTTGGTCGGGTTGGTCCATTGGACAGTCGCCTCCATCGCCCCGTTCAGGCCGGCTGTCGCTGTAACGTTGTCTGCCTGCAACGGTGCTGTCGCCTGCTCTTCAACCGCAAAATATGAAACGACAACATCGTTGGAGCTTGATGGACCAAACACTTGGATTCCGATGTGGTAGTCGCCAGACTCGTTTGCGCTGATGTTCGTTTCAAATTCGGCAGAATACTGTGATGTTACAGAGAATTCCGCTGCCGGAGCGCCCATCGCTTCCGCAGAGGCATTATTGCCGAAAGCGATTGCCAGCCGCTTGTAGTCCTCTTCTTTGATGCTTCCGTAGGCACTCAAGTTTGCTTTTATCGTTACTTTATAGGCTTTGCCGGAAGTAAGTTGCAATCGTGGCGAGAATGCCCAGTCATTGGCAGTTTCGCCACCCCAATATGAAATGCCCTTGCCACTGCTGTATTTCCATGTGCGGTTGTCCTTGTTGGCATCTGCAAAAGAGAATAGAGAAGCAACGCTTCCGACGGTCAAGTCGGCTGTGTATGGCACCATAAGGGAAGGACCGGCGGTCACTGAGTTTGAAGTGGCCGATTTGCCGACAGAACCGTTCTTGGAAACCGGTGTGACGGTGTAGGTGTAGCTGCCTAGTTCCGTGATGCTTGCATCGGTATAGGGCAGTGTCCCTTTGTAGGCGGCTTCAAGTGTTATGCTTTTTTCGTTGGTGCTGCGTACGATTTTGTAAGTCAGGTTGGACACGTCGAGGTAATAGCCGTTTTCGCCGGCTGTCGGAGGCGTGAAATTGACGATGACATTATTCCCGTCGCCGGTAGCAGACAGATTGGTGACTGCTTTCGGAGTGTCTTCTCCAATCCATGCTACAGCCACATTTGGCGCTGTTCCCTGGGCATTTCCTTCTGCGTTATATGCTGTAATGCGATACCTGTACGTGCCGGCTTTCGGGATTGACTTGTCGACGTAAGTGGCTTGCCCGCCAATGACTACACCGGTTTCGATGCGTGCTATTTCTTCATAGGAATATTTATATGAGCTATCGTCTTTCCGCTCGATTCTGGCTCCCGTCAATGTTGTCAGTGGTGCGCCTTTGTCGGTGGTTGTCGGCCAAGTCCATGAGAGTGTCGCCTCCATTGCACCTTCTGCTCCGGCTGTGGCTTGCAGGTCGGCAACGTGAGCCGGATATTCAGGAGCGGATGCTACCGAAACTGATTTGATGTAGAGGTTGCCGTTGTATTTTGACGATTTATAATGGATGGCAAAGTGGAAAACACCATCGGACGGAGCCACAAATTCTCCGGTTTGTTCGCTGTAAAATGTAGATTTGTAGCTTTTTATGGATTTGATTATTGTCGTTTGTGCTTCTGAGGTTTGTGCGGTGCCAAGGGTGATGTCGAAGTCTTGGTAGTCCCACGACCCTGAGGATTTCGCTTCAATGCCAATTGTGTAGGCTTTGCCAGCCTTCAGATTGACAGCGGGAGATATCAGCCAGTCGTCGGCCGCAGCCTTGTTTGATCCGCAGGTGGCTGCATTTTCAGAGACGTCGAATTCCCAAAAGACGCTACCTGCCGTGGATGGATTCCCGTCGACGACGGTCCAAGTTGAGAAACCTTGTTCGGTCGACAAGTCAAAACTGCAAGGCGGGGTATTGGTTTGAGCGTATGCATTTCCGGCTCCCGCGACAACCAGAATCATGGATAAGTAGATGTTTTTCATAAGACCCTAATTTTTATTGGTTTTTCATTTACAAATATATATTATTTTTGTTTATTTATAAATGATTATGCTCTTGTTTTGTATTTATTGCGTTAATTTATTAGCCATTTTGGGATATTTATTGGCTAATTAAGGATAGAGCAAGCGGGGCTGCCCATTTGGGCAGCCCCGCTTGCTCTGATTTTCCTTATAGAAGATTATCTTACAATCACTTTGCGACTGTCGTTTCCGTTGACCACGATGTAGTAGCCTTCAGGAAGGTCCAACGAGGACTCTGAAGTCACATCCAAGACGGTTGTCAGTCGTGCATCGGTAGTGTAGATATAGACGGTAGCGGGCGCTGAAGTCTCGACAATCAATCGGCCGTCGCGGCAATATGCATCCCAACTCTTGGAAATTGACAGGGATTCCACGCCGGAATAGTATGCCGTGATTTTCACGTCATCGATGTTCAGACGTTTGCCTGCTGTTTGTTCGATTTTGAAGCGAATCGGAGCAGAAACATTTATTTGGGCAGAACACTCTGTCAGTGCCGAACTTGTGATTACGTAGTCCTGTACTTTTGTCCAGTGTGTGCCGCCGTCGGTGGAATAGGAGAGTGTTGCATTGGCCTGTCCGTCGGTTCCATAAGGAGCTGCAAGGAACGAAATCTTTCCGGCTCCGTCTTGCTTGTCTTCGAGCATTGTCAGTGACGCTTCGCCGGTTTTTCCGGAGCAGAAAGCCTGTTTGCCGTTGAACTTGTCGGCAGGACGTCCCCAGATGTTTGCGTTGACAAGCATCCAGCGGCATGCGGTACCCTGATATTCGCCCCCATCGTAGCTGTTGATTTCAGTTGGCTTTTCGAAGTCTTCGAAGAAGGTGACCGG
>USOC01000154.1 GCA_900556245.1 uncultured Prevotellaceae bacterium | reverse complement strand
ACGCCCGTCTTTCCAATGGCGATAGTAGTAGCCGGGAGCCGTAAGCGAAAAGTTTGAGTCGTCGTTAAGCGCCGTGTGATTGTAGACGACATCCATAATCACACCGATTCCGGCATTGTGAAGCGCCTGAACCATCTTTTTCATCTCAATGATACGATTGGCCGGATCAACCGGATTGGTGGAATACGAACCCTCCGGAGCGTTATAGTTCAACGGGTCATAACCCCAGTTATACTGGCGGTCGGCAAGACGTGTCTCGTCGACTGTGTTATAATCGTAGGAAGGGAGAATGTGCACATGGGTGACACCCAATTCCTTCAGATGGTCGATTCCCGTCAGCTCGCCATTCGACGAACGGGTGCCGGGTTCAAGCATCGCGACAAATTTGCCCTTGTTGGCAATACCGCTGTTGTTGTGCACGGAAAAATCCCGATGATGCATTTCGTAGACAATCGCATCCGTCTGATGAGGTGTCTCCACATAGCGATCCGATTCCCATCCTTCTGGATTGGTCGCAGCCATATCGATGATAGCCGCCCGATAGCCGTTGGCTCCGACCGCCTTTGCCCATACGCCGGGGGTTTCGCGCAGCCATTCGCCTTCTATTTTCACTTGAAAGGTATAAAACTTGCCATAAAGTCTTTCCGGCAGCGACAATCGCCACAATCCGTTGCCGCGGTCGGCCGTCAAGTCGTAGGATACATAGGCTTCGCCGTTACGGCCGTCTTCATACAAATGCAACCTAACAGCCTCCGCTCCCGGCGACCATAAGGCGAAATGGGTGCCATGCGCATCCACCTTCAGCTCCAAATCGTCGCCCTCATACGTCGGATAGGAGTCGAGCACTGCATCAGAAATATGCGGTAAAGTGCCGGAATGAACAACAAACGGTGCAAATGCCGCCGACACTATCGTCGTAGCAGTCATAAATCTTCTTACAAAATTTGCCATAAATAAATGAATATAAGTTTTTCAAAAATAATAAATTTCTTGTATGCCTCAAATACGCGCCAACCTTATCTGACAACAATTTTCTGACTGCCATATTCGCTCTTGACAATATAGAACCCCTTAGGCAAAACCACTGTCACAACGCCCGGACGCAACTCCAACGACCGGATTGCCTGTCCGGTAATGGAATAGACGACTACACGGCAAGAGGTGGATGTCTGGTTTTCCAACATCAGCTTCCCATCCTTGCCCTGTGTCGACACCAAGACCTCACAACGCAACGATTTCGCATCGTCGGGCACGACCGCACCCGACACGACAGGCGCCGTCAACAGAAATATGCAGAGCCACACGTACTTCATATCCGCAAAGTTAATCATTCATACCCAAAAATGCAAAAGAAATCCAGCCACTTTTACGCCCTTTGAATCCTACGAAAGGCAAAACAACGACAAGCCCCTCCACAAACACGCCGACCATTTTTTCTGCAAAATATGGCGTTGTTTCAAAACTATTCCGTAACTTAGCGAAATATCGATTTTGACCATGCCTGATTTTTTCTACACACATTGGTTTTTCACGCTTTGTTGCGTCATCTATTCCGCGACAATCCTGTCAATCATCTACATCATTCTTCAGGAAAACCGCAATCCTGTAAGATCTCTGGCGTGGATTACCGTATTGTTTTTTCTTCCCGTAATCGGGCTGATTTTCTATCTGTTCTTCGGCAGAAGCATAAAGAACAAGGCACTGATTTCCAAACGCCTGAAAAAAAGATTTGCCCACAACCGCACAACACGGCAATCCGACATCGACAACCTGCCGCTATCCGATGAAAGCCGCCAGCAAATCCGGCTCGGACACGCCCTGTCGGGAGCCATCTATTTCCCGAACAATGCAATCGATAGCAACACTAACGGCCGTGAAATTATCGACCGCATAAAAAAAGACCTCAAAAATGCAGCAAAATGCATCATCATCCAGTTCTACATATTCAACGACGACACGATTGGGAACGAAATCAGCGAAATACTGATATTCAAAGCCATAGAGGGAGTAAAAGTCAGAATCATCTACGACCATGTAGGTAGCTTTAGCGCCAGCAAGCATTTCTTCAAGAAGATGAGAGATGCGGGCATAGAAGTCTATCCGTTTTTCAAAGTGACGTTCCCGGAATTTGCGACACGGGTGAACTGGAGAAACCACCGCAAAATCACGGTTATCGACAACCAAATAGGTTACATCGGGGGCATGAATATCGCCGACCGTTATATTTCGGGCGACAAGTCCGGCATTTGGAGAGACACACACATTCGAATCTCTGGTCCCTCGGTGCTCGGCCTGCTCCACTCATTCCACACCGACTGGGCTTTCATGGAACTGCCTCAGTTTGACGACGGCGAGAACTACAGCGACTTCTCCGACAGGCAATTCGGCTCTGCAGGCATCCAAATCCTTTCGAGCGGTCCAATCGGACAATGGCACAACATCGCCCTGATGTTCAACAAGGCGATTGCCAACGCAAAAAAACGAATCTACCTGCAAACCCCCTACTTCCTCCCCACCGAAAGCCTGCTGAGAGCTTTTCAGACGGCCTCCCTCTCCAAAATCGACGTGCGCGTACTCATCCCGCGCAACCCCGACTCCGTCATGCTCAAGCTCGCATCCGGTTCATACATCGGCGAATGCCTCAAAGCCGGAATAAAAATCTACTTCTATGAAGCCGGAATGCTACACTCGAAGACCATCGTCATCGACGATGAATTTGTCACAACCGGCTCAACAAACTTCGACTTCCGGAGCATGGAATACAACTTCGAATGCAACGCTTTCATCTATAGCAAAGAAGTGAACGGCAAAATGGCGGAAATATTCCTCAACGACCTGAACCAAGCCACAAGAATCACTGTTTCGACATGGAAACGACGCCCGCCGCTGCAAAAGCTCAAAGAGTCGTGCGTCCGGCTGATGAGTCCCGTGCTATAATCCGGACAAACCGCCCTGCTGTTTCAATAAATTAACAGAATAATATCCTATAATATCGACAAAAAAATGGCAGCGGTTTGACAATCTTCATTATCTTTGCATAGGAAACGTCGCTCGACGAAACAAACCTTCAAGGCGACTGAACTCAAAATACAGAATACTATTTTTTGACTTTTAAATTTTTAGAATTATGAAGTTTCTTACAGATGAAAAATTGACAATCGTCGGCGCAGCCGGTATGATTGGCTCGAACATGGCCCAAACTGCCATGATGATGGGTTTGACTCCTAACCTATGCCTCTACGACCCCTACGGTCCGGGCTTGGAAGGCGTGGCTGAAGAAATGCGCCACTGTGGCTTCGAAGGTGCCAACATCACTTTCACTACCGACATCAAAGAAGCCCTCACCGACGCTAAATATGTCATCTCTTCAGGTGGTGCCGCTCGCAAGGCAGGCATGACTCGCGAAGACCTACTCAAAGGCAACGCTGCCATCGCAGAAGAGTTCGGTAAGAACCTGAAGGCTTACTGCCCCGACGTAAAGCACGTTGTTGTCATCTTCAACCCGGCTGACATCACAGGTTTGATTACGCTGCTCTACTCCGGCTTGAAACCTTCGCAGGTGACCACTCTTGCCGCTCTCGACAGCACTCGTCTGCAAAGCGAACTTGCAAAATACTTCGGAGTTGCACAAAGCGAAGTGACCGGTTGCCGCACATACGGCGGTCACGGCGAACAGATGGCCGTATTCGCATCAACTGCAAAAGTTGCCGGAACTCCGCTGCTCGACCTCATCGGCACAGAAAAACTGCCTGCTGAAACTTGGGCTGAAATCCAGCAAAAAGTGACTAAGGGTGGTGCCAACATCATCAATCTCCGCGGACGCTCTTCTTTCCAAAGCCCGGCTTACGTTTCAGTTGAAATGATCCGCGCTGCGATGGGTGGCGAAGAATTCCGCTGGCCGGCAGGTCGCTATGTTTCCTTCAAGGGATATGACCACATCATGATGGCCGTTGAAGCAACAATCACTTCCAAGGGATGCGCTTACGAAGAAGTTGTAGGAACTCCCGACGAAATGAAGGCTTTGGCTGAAAGCTACAAGCACCTCTGCGCTCTCCGCGACGAAGTTATCGCAATGGGCGTATTGCCTCCGGTCGCTGAATGGCACGCTCTCAACCCGAACATCGACTAATCCGTTCTGGCTGTGAAAATAAAAGCATTACTGGCTTGTGCGCTTAGCGCGGCAATTCTGCTCACCGGGTGCGGCATGAACAACACCGCAAAAGGAGGACTCATCGGAGGT
>USOC01000153.1 GCA_900556245.1 uncultured Prevotellaceae bacterium | reverse complement strand
CTTTACAGCGAGTTCGGCAAGAAATTCTGCAAGACCATGATGCAGCTGACTGCAACGAAACCGCAGTTGAAAGTCGTGTTTGACCAAGCCGGAACGCCTACCTATGCATACGATTTGGCGAAAGCAATCGAAGTCGTGTTGGCTGATTATAGTACGGAGATGTCTTTTTCTTCCTATAGCAAAACTGGCGTCTATCATTATTCGAATGAGGGGGTCTGTTCGTGGTTTGATTTTACGAAGATGATAGCAGAATATAACGGCTCGACGGCATGCGATGTGCAGCCTTGCCATAGCGATGAATTTCCGAGTCCTGTCATTCGTCCGTCATATTCCGTGCTTGACAAAACAAAAATAAAAGAAACGTTTGGTCTGCGGATTCCGTATTGGACAGATTCGCTCAAACGGTGTATCGTCAATCTTAAAAGCAAGTAAAAATGGCAAAAAGAAATATCGTCATTACCGGTGGAGCCGGATTTATTGGCAGTCATGTGGTTCGCCTGTTTGTGAATAAATATCCTGAGTATAACATCATCAATTTGGATAAGTTGACTTATGCCGGCAATCTGGCAAACTTGAAGGATATAGAGAACAGGCCTAATTATAAGTTTGTAAAGATGGATATCTGTGACTTCGACGCGTTTTATCGGCTGATGCAGGAGGAACATGTCGATGGCATTATCCACTTGGCGGCCGAGAGCCACGTCGATCGCAGTATCAAGGATCCGTTTACTTTTGCGCGTACTAACGTGATGGGAACCTTGGCTTTGCTTCAGGCTGCGAAGCTCTATTGGGAAAGTCTGCCTGAAAAATATGAGGGCAAGCGTTTTTACCACATTTCGACCGATGAAGTTTACGGAGCATTGGAGATGAATCGTCCGGAGGGTGTAGAGCCACCTTTTAGAACTGCAGCGTCGTCTGAACATCATTTGGCGTATGGCGATGAATTCTTCTACGAAACGACAAAATACAATCCACATAGTCCGTATTCGGCAAGCAAGGCAAGTTCTGACCATTTTGTCCGCGCTTACCATGACACTTACGGGCTGCCGACAATCGTGACGAATTGTTCGAACAATTACGGACCGTACCAATTCCCGGAGAAATTAATCCCGTTGTTCATTAACAACATTTGTCGTCGCAAACCATTGCCTGTCTATGGCAAGGGAGAAAATGTGCGCGACTGGCTTTTCGTGGAGGACCATGCCCGTGCCATTGACTTGATTTTCCATAAGGGAAAAGTGTCTGAAACGTATAATATCGGTGGTTTCAATGAGTGGAAAAATATTGATATCATTAAGGTGGTCATCAATACGGTAGATCGGTTGCTGGGCAGGAAAGAAGGGGAGGATATGGATTTGATAACTTTTGTCACCGACCGCCTTGGACACGACGCCCGCTATGCCATCGATTCGACGAAACTCCAGAAGGAACTGGGATGGGAACCGTCGCTACAGTTTGAAGAAGGTATCGAGAAGACTGTCCGGTGGTATCTCGACAATCAGGATTGGATGGATAACATCACTTCAGGAGATTACGAAAGGTATTACGAAGAGATGTATCGCGGAAAGTGATGTCGGAAACTGAAGTTAAACAGATTCCTAAATAAAAACCGTTATAGGTTTGGCTTTGCAAATTGCAGCCCTTTGCCTATAACGGTTTTGTTTTGTTTTATAGTTTGCAGGGAGATTATTTTTCCGACTTTTTTAGTTTGTAGAATTCGGCAAGTTCTCCGTTGTTGATTGTTCCTATGCTGTCGGAAAGCATGACTGTCGAGTTGTCAATGACTCTGTAGTAGATTTTCTCTCCGCTTGAAGGGGTGAAAAGTGTCAATAAAGAGTCCTTTTCCAGTTGATAGACACCGCTTTGTTCCGTGATGACTTCCATTTTGTCCGTGTCTGTCGATTTAAGGGAGTAAGTGGAGTCACTGTTGATTGTAAGTTCTGTCTCGAGACCACCACAGTCGGCAGAAGGCAATGTGCCGGTGTAAGTTCCGGAGATTGTGGCTTGCGACGATGGTTGGTCTGAAATATTTGTTGTGCTGTCGTTTCCGGCAGTTTTGTTTCCGTTTCCGCAACTTGCGAGAAGGAATAGCGTCATTCCTGCTAATAAAATGTTAAACTTCATAGTCGAAAAATTTAAAATCCGTTTAATGCTGTGTTATAGAATACGGTGAACACATCGATTGCCGCCTGCTGATCCTTGATGGATGCAGTTTCGGAAGCAGAGTGCATTGCCCAAATAGGATTTCCCATGTCTACGCCGCCGATGTCGATTTGTGAGGTCAGAATGTTTCCTAACGTTGAACCGCCGGCGACGTCTGAGCGGTTGACAAAATATTGAAAAGCGACGTTTGCATTTCTGCATAATTCAATGAATACGGCAGAGGAGTGGGCATCTGTCATATATTTGCAGTTGGCATTGATTTTTATTGCCGGACCACTTCCCATTTTTGGATGGTTGGTAGGGTCGTATTTTTCGGGATAGTTCGGATGGGCTGCGTGGGCGTTGTCTGCCGAAATCATGAATGATTTTGCCAGGGCACGGAAAAATCCCTCTTCGTCGATGGCCAAAGCCGTAGAAATGCGCCGCAGGATGTTTGCCAACACCGGTGATGCCGCGCCTTGTTTTGTGCCACTTCCGGTCTCTTCGTTATCAAATATCGCCATTATTTTCGTGACTTGCGGATTGTCGCTTGAAAGAAGGGCGCACATTGCAGCATGAGCCATTCCAAGGTCGTCGATTCTTCCTGAGCAGATGAATTCTTTATTAAACCCGACCAATTGCGCTTTCTGACAATTGTAGAGGAAGAGGTCGAAGTCGATGATATCATTGATGTTGTCAAGCTGGAGATGGCGTTGTATTCTTTTAAGCAGGTAGTTGTCCTTTTCCGCCATGTCATTGACAATGGCGGCTACCGGCAACATGTCTTTTTGTTTAGAGAGCGGGTTTCCTTCATTTACGCCCCGGTTGAAGTGAATGGCAAGATGGGGAATGACCATGACCGGTTCTTCGAAATCAATCAGTCTTTCGATAGGGGATGTCGGGTTTTCCGGATTGTGGAGCAGCACTCTTCCGGCAAGTGAAAGAGGCCGGTCGAACCAGGTGTAGAGAATTGGTCCGCCATAGACTTCGGTATTTAATCGCAATACCCCGTCGGCAACCATTTCAGGATTTGGCTTGATTCTGAAGCATGGGGAATCGCTATGAGCTGAAATGATATTGAATCCACTTTCGTCTATTGGCCGAGTGCCAACGACAAAAGCAAAAATGGCAGAACTGTTTTTGGTAACAAAGTATTTACCTCCGACTTTGAGACTCCATTTGTCGGCTTGTCTCAGTTCTGTAAATCCGTTTGATTCCAAATTTTTTCTGATTGTGTCTACCGCCAGAAAGTTGCAAGGGCTTTGATTAAGAAAGTCTTGCAGGGAAAAAGCGTCAAGGTCTGTTTTCATCGTTTTGTCAGGTTAATAAAGGTTGTTGTATTTGATTCGGTGTAGCGCTCTCAAGACATTGCACAAGGTTTGTCCCCAATACATTTCGAAGTTTTCTTTGCAGATGTTGAGGCAATTGTTGATCTGTTCTTCCGGGGCATCCTTGACTGCATGGATAAAGTCGTATAGGTGCTGGAAGATATCGGCAAGATATTCAGAGACACTCGCTGCAATGGGGGTGTCTGAGAATTTCATGTCTTCTTCAAAAGCTTCAAGGAAAGTGTCGTCTTCTCCGAGCACCATCTCCAAGTTGCGGCGGATGCTGTCGTAATAGATTTCGTCGAGAAATGCATCGATGTAGATGCTATCATCAATGCTTTCGGGAGAAAAGTCGGCGATGGAAATATAGAGCCGCGGCAATAGCTTGAGCATTTTGTCGACAAATTCTTCTTTTTCCAAGTTTGCCGCACTTTCGAGCGTTTGGCAATACTCGTTGGCCAAGCCGATGAAAAGAATGCTGTTTTTAGTAATCTGTGTCATTGTCAAGTCCAATCACAAGTTTATTATTTTTAATATATTCTGCCACTTTGTCGGGTACCAGGAAATCCACATCTTGTCCGGCTTTAATGCTTTTCCTGATGAATGTTGACGAGATGTCGAGCATCGGAGCCTGTATAAGGATAACGTTTTTTTCCGGCATTTGTTTTGGTAGCGGACAGCCGGGGCGCGGATATACGATGACGCCATATTTGCTGATAATCTCGTTGTGCCGAAGCCATTTGTCGAAGCATTGCCAGTTGTCACCTCCGATG
>USOC01000152.1 GCA_900556245.1 uncultured Prevotellaceae bacterium | reverse complement strand
ACCGCAGACGACGCCAAAGGCTTCATCAAGGTACTTTCCACACCGTTGCGCGTCTACTATGCCAATCATAAGGAAGAAAAAAACATCTGACAATGTTTGACGGATTACGGCGTCCATATGAAGACAGAGTGATTGCCGGCGTTTGTAGCGGAATCGCCGAATATTTCGGTGTCAGTTCGACTCTTGTCAGAATGGCATTTATATTCGGAAGCATCACCTTTGGATTTTACCTCATTCTGTGGATGGCCATTCCCAACGAAGAAGAAGAAGAAGATTAACAAAAGAACAGATAAGTATGATTAAAACCGGAGTCATAGGAGGTGCCGGATATACGGCCGGCGAACTCATCCGACTGCTCATCAATCACCCGGATGTCGACCTCAAATGGGTGCACAGTTCAAGTAATGCCGGAAACGCCGTTGCCGGTGTCCACCAAGGATTGCTTGGAGAAACCGACCTCTATTTCACATCGGAAACGCCATTTGACGAAGTCGACGTGATTTTCCTCTGCCTACCCCACGGTGAATCAAGAAAATTTCTTGAACTGCATAAAGATGACATACCGCAGGAGATGAAAATTATCGACCTGTCGCAAGACTATCGCATTGCCGACGGCTCACACGACTTTATCTATGGTCTGCCGGAAGCCAACCGGAAATACATCATCCGCGGCAGGCACGTGGCCAACCCGGGATGTTTCGCCACCGCCATCCAGCTGGCACTGCTTCCTCTTGCACGCAACCTTTTGCTCAACAGCGATATCCACATTCACGCCATCACAGGAAGCACCGGAGCCGGAGTCAAGCCGACCGCAACGACACACTACTCATGGCGCAACGACAACGTGTCGGTCTACAAGCCGTTCAAACACCAGCATCTGGCCGAAATCGGACAAACCCTGAAACAGATGCAGGCGAGCTTCAACAGCAAAGTCAACCTGATTCCGATGAGAGGTTGTTTTTCGAGAGGAATATTTGTGACAGCCTATCTTGACTGTCCGGTCGAACTGTCGGAAATCAAAAAGCTCTACAAGGAATACTACGACGACCACAACTTTACATTCGTATGCGACCGCATGCCTGACCTCAAAGACGTGGTGAACACCAACAAGTGTCTCCTTTACCTGACGAAAGAAGACGGAAAGCTGCTGATTGTATCGGTCATCGACAACTTGCTGAAAGGTGCTTCCGGACAAGCTGTCCACAACATGAACCTGCTGTTCGGACTGCACGAGCGCGTAGGTCTTCAGCTGAAAGCCTCCGCATTCTGACATTATTCACGAAATTACAATAAAACAAGGAAGGAAAATGAATCTATTCGACGTCTACCCGCTTTTCGATGTGGAAATCGAAAAAGGCAAAGGATGCTTTGTCTATGACACGAACGGCACGGAATATCTCGACCTCTATGGCGGTCATGCCGTCATATCCGTTGGCCACAGCCACCCTCATTTTGTGGAGGCTATCCGCCGACAGTCTGAAAGCCTCGTGTTCTACTCCAACTCGGTCCACAACTCGCTGCAAGAGCGGTTTGCCCGACGCCTCGGCAGACTCTGCGGGTATGACGACTATAGCCTTTTTCTTGTCAACTCCGGAGCAGAAGCAAACGAAAACGCACTGAAACTGGCATCGTTCCACACAGGGAAAGGTCGAGTCATCGCCTTCGGAAAGGCCTTCCACGGACGCACGTCGCTGGCCGTGGAAGCTACCGACAACCCTAAAATCGTCGCACCTGTCAACGCCAACAATCGCGTCAGTTTCGTGCCGTTTGGCGATGCTGAAGCCGCCGAACGCGAAATGCAAAAAGGAGACGTCGCCGCCGTCATCGCCGAAGGCATTCAGGGCGTAGGAGGAGTAAACATCCCCGACAACGCATTCTGGCTTCGCCTGCGCGAGGCGTGCGACCGCCACAACGTCGTTCTGGTAGCCGACGAAATACAATCAGGCTACGGACGCACCGGACGCTTTTTCGCCCATAGCCACAGTGGCGTCAAAGCAGACATCATAACAGTGGCCAAAGGAATAGCCAACGGATTCCCGATGAGCGGCGTAATCATCAGCCCTAAATTCAAGCCTTCCTACGGAATGCTGGGCACCACATTCGGCGGCAACCACCTCGCATGCGCTGCGGCAACGGCGGTACTCGATATTTTCGAAAGCGAACACCTCATCGAAAATGCGGCAGAAACAGGAGAATACCTGATGACAGAACTCCGCCGCATTCCGGCTATCAAAGAAGTCAGAGGCAAAGGTCTGATGATTGGGCTGGAATTTGAAAAGCCGGTGAAAGAGCTGCGCTCCCGACTGCTTTTCGAACAGCATGTCTTCACCGGAGCTTCCGGCACAAACGTCATCCGCCTGCTTCCGCCACTGGTCATCACGCGCCCGATTGCCGACGAATTCATATCCCGGCTGAAAAAATCAGTTTAATCCCGCAACACCGAACAATATGTCTGTCAACAAAGCCATCCTTGTCGGATTCGCGGGCAAAGACCCCGATATCCGCTATGTCGACGGGAAACCGATAGCATCCTTCTCGCTCGCTACGACCGAACGTGCCTACACGACCGCCCAGGGAATCAAAATTCCGGAAAAGACGGAATGGCACAACATCATCATGTGGGGAGAAAACGCAGAATTTGCAGAACGCTACATCCGCAAAGGCTCCAAACTTTTCATTGAAGGGAAAATCCGCACCCGCA
The DNA here is from genome assembly GCA_900556245.1 of uncultured Prevotellaceae bacterium. Lineage (GTDB taxonomy): Bacteria > Bacteroidota > Bacteroidia > Bacteroidales > Muribaculaceae > Limisoma. The sequence continues at coordinate 1,566 of USOC01000152.1, read as the reverse complement.
TCTGGGAAGACCGCAATGCCATCAAGCGCAGCGTCACGGAAATCTACGCCGACTCGTTCGACCTTCTCGCCGGTCCCAACCGCCAAGGATAAGTCCCTGTGCCAACCAATTCCCCGACTACAGAATCCGCCTCATTTTCAGACAACATACAAAAAAATTTCCGGCTCGCGCATTTTTGAAAAGCGTGAGCCGGAAACTCTTTAGGAAGGACGGCACCTGCTGAACGGAATTTATCTGATCATTTTGACAATCTCAGTCGTTCCGTCGTCGTAAGTGCGTTTCACAAGATAAACAGCACCCTCGCCGGCTTGTGAATCAGGCTTTGGCATCTCGATTCCGGATACGGAATAATAAATCTCACTGACTACCCGCTTCCCATCCAAAGTCGATTCAACGCCAGAATCAGCCTTGTCACAAACGATTGTCACTGTCTTTACAGCGTTTCCACAAGTGGCAGTCAGGACAGCCTCCCCGGCAAAAGCCTCATCCGAGAACACAGCGTCATTCCCTTGAATCGTTATGTTAGGAACCGAAGAAGTCCAAACGACACCTTCGGGAGCTCCGAGTTTAAATTCACCGGTCACTTTCTCCAGATTACCGTCTTTGACTATAACAGAAGCGGCAAACACCTTCGCATAGTCATTGCTTCCAAACGCACTGATTATCGGCATCGTATAGTCATCACCCGGGACAAAACCTTCTCCCATGTCAAGCATCGAAAGTTCTGCAATGGTCTTGCCTTCTCCGATTGAAACGTTTCCAATTGTAAACACACCGTAATCTGTCACATAATAGGAATCTTTCACGACATTTTCCTCATTCCACTTTTTACCGTTTTCCAAATTCACGCCTATTAAGTTGGCACAAGTATCCGCTGGAGCTACAATACGTCCTGCATTATAGCAAGATACCAATTGAGTCTTGCCTTTATCCGGATAGCCAATCAGGCCGCCGACCTGACTTGCCCCTTTGACACTTCCCATATTATAGCAGTTCGTAAATATCGATCCGCCTTCTCCGGCAATTCCGCCGATTCCATAGCCTGACGTTGTCGTCGTACCTTGCAATTCAGAAGTTGAGGAAACATCACCGACATTGAAGCAATCCGTCACAACACTTTGCGCAGCATTATAACCGATTAATCCGCCGGCACGATAAGTGGAAGTCGTCACCTTCCCGGCATTGAAACAACCACTCATAACCGATTCAACGCCCGTAAAGCAACCGACAATTCCGCCCAAGCCGAATCCGCCTTCGATATTTCCAAAATTGGAACAACCGACAATCTGCGAATGATTGGCCGCATAAGCCACAATTCCTCCTCCTTGATTTCCGGAAGCGATGATATCCCCCGTATTCGTACAGTTCAGGAATTTATATTTCTTGGCAGCCGCTCCCGATCCCTTATAGTAACCGGCAATACCTGCCGCATAGACATTTTTCGTTGACATCACAGTACCGCTGTTCGAACAATTTTCGAACACCGACCCTGCCGTATACCAGCAGGAAATACCGGCAGTAGGAGACGAAGAAATTGCCTTGCCGAGGTTGAAAGGATGTCCCCCT
>USOC01000151.1 GCA_900556245.1 uncultured Prevotellaceae bacterium | reverse complement strand
CGGGTGATTCGCTGGCAGTCTCTGTTGCGAAGCCGGTACAGGTCATGTCGACCAGATTGTTCTTCTTATTGTCCGCTTCAATCATAAATTCGATTACCTTTTCTTTCGGGATGAATGGCTTTAATTCGTCCAAGCCCATCGATTTGATGGCGATACGGATAATCTCATCCTCGGAAATGCCGGTAGAGCGTTGCTGTTTCTTCAGAAAATAGCGACCCGCTTCAATTAACGTACGCTTCGGAATCAGTCCGACAATTTCGGTTCCGGTCACGCGTACACCGCGGGCGTTGGCCGCGCGGCAAACTTCATCGAAAGCTACGTGGAGAGGAGTAACGGAAATATCGGTGATGTTCATTGAAACTTGGGCAATTTGATACTCGTCGATAAACCATCCGATTGCCTTGGTTGCCTTCAACGTACCCGGTTTCATAATGGGATTTCCGTGTTCGTCCTTCAGCGGTTTTCCTACAGGTGAATTGCCTTCACGGGCAGGACGTCCTTTTTCGCGCACATCGAACGCAATGGCATTGGCGCGTCGCGTAGAAGTCGTATTCAGATTATAATTCACTGCAATCAGAAAGTCACGGGCGCCAACAGCGGTAGCGCCTGTGCGTGCTACGCCTTCGTCGAAGGGACGGTCTCCGAAGTCGGGCGCTTTTTCTTCATGGTTCATCTTTTCGGGGAGGGCCTCATACTCGCCTTCTCTGCATACGGCCAGATTCCGGCGTTCCGGGGTAAAGGCTGCCGCCTCATAGCAATAGGTGGGTACGTGCAGTTCGTCAGCAATCCGTTTGGCTAACTGCCTGGCCAATTCGGCGCATTCCTCAAGAGTGATTCCCGATATCGGGATGAGGGGGCATACGTCAGTGGCGCCCATGCGTGGATGAGCTCCTTTATGATTGCGCATATCGATAACCTCAGCCGCTTTTTTAACGCCAAGGAAAGCCGCTTCCAGCACGGCTTCGGGAGCTCCTACGAAGGTAACCACCGTACGGTTGGTTGCTTCTCCCGGATCGACATCAAGCAATTTGACTCCGTCAATCGATTCAATCGTGGAGGTAATTTGCTGAATAATCGCTTTGTTTCGTCCCTCGCTAAAGTTGGGCACGCATTCAATGATTCGTTTTTCCATGTATTTTTTAAGTATATTAAGAGTTTGTATTAGCTTCTGAATTTGCCCGTTAAACAGCATTACAAATATAGTAAAAGTTGATTGTAAAAAGAATAAATCACATTTTTTAATCTTTTGCCGAATGAACTCAGGTTTTTGGGGTTCTGCTTTGAAATTTGAGCCGGAAGTCCTATTTTTGTAGTTTAGCCGATAAGTAGGTATGTTCCGGTGTCTCTTTTCCAAGAGTGCTGAACGAAATTGCTTATTTGTTGTTCTTTAGATAAATCAGAGTAAAAAGGATTGTAAAAGAATTGTATTATGTCGAATTCGAATGTAACCAAAGAAATGGCGTTGGACTATCACAAGGGTTCACGTCCGGGAAAAATTGAAACGGTGCCGACAAAGCCCTATTCTTCGCAGAAAGACCTGTCGCTGGCCTATTCGCCCGGAGTGGCTTATCCGTGCCTTGAAATAGAGGCCAACAGTCACGATGCCTATGAATATACGAACAAGGGCAATTTGGTGGCTGTCATATCCAACGGAACAGCCGTGCTTGGCTTAGGCGATATCGGCGCTCAGGCAGGGAAGCCTGTTATGGAAGGCAAAGCGCTGCTTTTCAAGATTTTTGCGGGTCTCGATTGTTTTGATATAGAAGTGGACGAAAAAGATCCGGAGAAATTCATACAAATCGTCAAGGCGATTTCTCCAACGTTTGGAGGAATCAATCTGGAAGATATCAAAGCTCCGGAGTGTTTCGAAATTGAAAATCGACTCAAAGAAGAGTGTGATATCCCGGTGATGCACGATGACCAACACGGCACGGCCATTATATCGGCAGCCGGATTGCTCAACGCCTTGGAAGTGCAGGGCAAGCGCATCGAGGATGTACGTCTTGTTGTCAATGGCGCCGGAGCGGCGGCCGTGTCATGCACGAACCTCTATATCGCTTTGGGTGTGCGTCGCGAAAACATCGTCATGTGTGACAGTCGGGGTGTAATCAATGGCAAGCGCAAGAATCTTAACGCCCAAAAGGCTCAGTTTGTCACAACGCGCGACATTGACACTTTGGAGCAAGCGATGGTAGACGCCGATGTGTTCCTCGGTCTTTCGGTAAAGGATGTGGTGACACCGGAGATGCTTCGTTCGATGGCCGACCGTCCGATTGTGTTTGCCTTGGCCAATCCCGATCCCGAAATTGAATACTCGAAAGCGATGGAGTCTCGTCCCGACATTATTTTTGCTACGGGACGTTCCGATTATCCCAATCAAATCAATAATGTGCTGGGGTTCCCTTATATTTTCCGTGGTGCGCTCGACTGCGGTGCGACAGCCATCAATGAAGAGATGAAATTGGCGGCGGTTCATGCGATTGCCGACCTTGCCAAGCAGCCGGTTCCATCGGTGGTCAATGCTGCTTATAATATGACCGGTGTCAACTTCGGGCGCGAATACATTCTCCCGAAGCCGCTCGATCCACGGTTGCTGACGACCGTAGCGCCGGCTGTGGCGCGTGCGGCGATGGAGTCGGGAGTGGCGCGTCGGAAAATTACCGATTGGGAGCAGTATGATGCGAAGCTCAACAGCCTGATGGGGCTTGACGGCAAGTTTATGCGCCGTTTCACGGAAATGGCGAAGAGCAACCCTCGAAGAGTGGTGTTTGGAGAAGGTAACACCAACAATATGCTTTTGGCGGCAGTGGAGGCATACAGAGAGGGCGTCTGCCATCCGATTTTGCTTGGCAACGAGGAGATGATTGAAAAACGCGCGGAAAAACTTGGCGTGCGGCTTGATGGAATTGAAATCGTTAACCTTCGTCATGACCGGGAAGCGGAGCGTCGAGACAGATATGCCAGATTGCTGGCACAAAAGCGTGAACGCGCCGGATTTACCCGTCGTGAGGCTTCTGAAAAGATGTTCGATCGTAACTATTTTGGCATGATGATGGTGGAGGCCGGAGATGCAGACGCTTTTCTTGCGGGTACATATTCCAACAATACTGAAGTAACTGCGATTGCGGAGGAGGTGATTGGTATCCGTCCGTGTTTCCGTCATTTTGCGACAATGCATATCATGAATACCAAGCGTGGTGTCTTTTTCTTGGCAGATACGATGATTAATGAGACGGAAGACTGCGATACGCTGGTTGATATTGCACGACTTGCGCGAAGTGCGGTGGAGTATTTTGCGCAAGAGCCTGTGATGGCAATGATTTCCTACAGTAATTTTGGCTCAAACAAGGCTCAGTCGCCAACAGCTGTCCATGAAGCGGTCTCTGTGCTTCATGAGCGTTATCCGGAACTTTGCATTGATGGCGAGATGCAGGTGAACTATGCGCTGAACAAGGAAATCCGAGACGCCAACTATCCGTTCAGCAAACTCTATGGCAAAGATGTCAATACGCTGATTTTCCCGAATCTCAACGCTTCGTCAGCGGCTTATCGCATGATGTTGGAAATGGGACTTGCCGAGGCTATCGGCCCGATTCAGATTGGTCTTAACAAGCCTGTGCATTTCATTTCGGTTGAGGCAAAAGTGCGCGACATCGTCAATCTCGCAACGATAGCCGCCATGGATGCAGCTGTATGCGAAAAGGCGGGAAATGACGTGATGGACAAATAGTCTTTAAGCCAAAACGGCAATAGGCTGAGCGGGGAGGCCTGAGAGGGCTTCTCGCTTTGTCGTAGTTTGTGGCCGGAGGTTTGTTGAATGTTCAGTCGTAATCTTTATCACGGCGGAAAATGTCGATGATGAATGCGATGAATCCTAACTTGATGATTAAAAAGCCAATCGCAATGGCTATAGCAATGATAAAGGTAAAAATCGGATGGTCAAACATATTGTCGCTTTTTTGCAAATGTACGCATAATTTATCGACAAATCTTTAAATGTCAGATATTTTGTATGTTCTTATGTCTTTTGCGTTCGGTGGGGACATTGGGCTTGTATCCTGATTCGGAGGAAAACGTTCAGGAAAGCAAAGCGAGGAGTCCGGGTGGGGCTCCTCGCTTTGATATGAATAGATGCGTGTCTTATTTCAATGTGAATTTCTTCACTTGCACGTCACGGCTGTTAGGTCCTATCATCGCTTCGAATTCGCCAGGTTCGCAGACAAATTCGAGGTTGTAGTTGTAGAACTTCAGCAGTTCGGCGTCGATCTTGAATTCTACTGTTTTGCTTTCACCT
>USOC01000150.1 GCA_900556245.1 uncultured Prevotellaceae bacterium | reverse complement strand
AGGACTACAATTGGTATTTTAAAATTATATGACTACTATGACTTTCAAAAACATATTATTGGCAATGACGCTTTCATGCGCCGGGTTGACTCAGACACAGGCGGCCAATAGCTTTGCCATCGTTGTCGACCCGATTACATACGAGAAAGTAAAATCCGACATCGATTCCTATGCCCATGCCATCCACGATAAAGAAGGATTGAATCCTGTGGTCGTAATCGACCGCTGGGGCGTACCTGACTCAATCCGGGCACAACTGATGCGACTATATAAGCAGAAAACCGAACCAATAGAAGGCGCTGTTTTCATCGGAGACATTCCCATTCCGATGGTACGCGATGCACAGCACCTGACTTCTGCCTTCAAGATGAATCAGCAGACGTTTGAGTGGCAGGTTTCGTCAGTACCGACCGACCGTTTCTATGACGACTTCGACCTTCAGTTTGATTTTCTGAAACGTGACGACAACGAGCCGGCCTATTTCTACTATTCGCTGTCGCCTGAATCTGCTCAGCGACTTTCTCCCGAGCTCTATTCCGGACGCATCAAGGCTAACGACGACACAATTTCTTCCCGATACGAAAAAATAAGCCGTTTCCTGAAAAAAGCGGTGGCCCAAAAATACATCTACAATCAGGCTGACCAAATTCTGTTTTTCAGCGGGAACGGATATGTGTCGGAATCAGTAACTGCGCGTATCGACGAAAAAGTTGCCTTATTCGAAAATTTCCCCTGGTTGAAACGACATAAAAACGGCATCGAATATATCGACCATAGACGCGACAAAGCCATCAAGACCAGACTGAAAACGGAAATGCAACGCCCGGATCTTGACATCGCCGTGCTACATCACCATGGGGATGTCGAAATACAATATATGAATGGCATACCACTTCCTCAATCGACGGACGAGGAAATTGAAAACGTGAAGCTCTATTTACGTGAATCCTTGCGTCACGCCCGTGAAAAGGGCAAGGATGTCGACTCGGTAAAAGCTCGGCTGAACAAACGTTTTGGCGAATTGCCGGAAAAATGGTATGACGGCGCTTTCGAACCGCTGACAATGCGCAAGGACTCCCTGTTTATGCGTTCGCTTGACCTCTTTATTGACGAATTCGATACGTACAGACCAAATGCCCGTCTTGTGATTCTCGACGCCTGCTTCAACGGTTCATTTCACAAAGACAAATACATCGCAGGCGCATATATTTTCAACCGAGGAAACACTGTGGCGGTCCTTGCAAACAGCGTCAACGTGCTCCAAGACAAATGGCACGACCGCTACCTTGGTATGGCTGGTCTGGGAATGCGCGCTGGCAGACTGTCGCAGCTGAATCCATATCTGGAAAGCCACTGTTTCGGCGACCCGACGTTCCATTTCTGCGCTCCGGACGCCGGCTTCGATGTCAACAAAGCATTGGCGGAAAAAAAGGAATCCTTTTGGGAACAGCATCTGTCGGACAGTTATCCTGCCGTAAGGGCAATGGCTCTGCGCCAACTCTTCGAATCAGGGAAAAACTATTCCAACCTTCTACTCGACACATTCCGCAAGAGCGATTCTTTTGTGGAAAGAATGGAAGCGATGGTGTTGCTTGCCTCCTATGCTGACGATAACTTTATTGAATGCCTTAGAATGGCTGTCGACGACAGCTTCGAACTGATTCAGCGATTTGCAATCAACTACATGGCAAAAAGTGGAGATCCGCGCCTAGCTCCTGCTTTAATTCAGGTTGCAGTAAGAAACAACACTTCTGAACGCTGCGAGTTCAACACGAAACTGGCGATGTCCCTATTTCCCGAATCAATGTTGATGCCGGAATTTGAAAAGCAGTTTAAGGCGATTCCTTACTACAGCGACAAGCAGCAGGTCCATGACGCAATTGCACATGCCATCAGCGTCAATACCAAAAAGTGGACTGATGATGTAAATCTTATATGCAACGACTCAATCAAAACAAAAAAGAAAATGTCGGCAATCCGCACGCTGCGCAACTATACGCTCCACGACCAAGTGCCAAAACTCCTCGAGTGCCTATCCCACTCCCATATGAATACAGAAGCGCAAATCGCTCTTTGGGAAGCACTCGGATGGTTCGAATTGTCTTATCAACGCAGTCTGATTGCAGAAAAAGCCCTACAGACGAGCAACGACATGAGATTCCCGGAAGCGGTAAGAGACGAAGCGCTGAAGACCTATCACCGACTGACAACCCGAAACCGTCAATAATCCGGCTATGAAAAAACAAAGCATCCCGACATGGCTCGTTGTCGCAGCCCTGTCAATCCCTCTCACAGGCGTTGCCCAGCAGCGGACGATCTACAAGGCTCGTCCGCTGACGGCTGACGACATGGCCCGCCGGTCTGCCATTCCTGAATGGACTCTTCCGGCATCCTCTCAGTCACGGCCGAAAGGGGTCGACAATAGCCGGCTGAAATATTTCCCGCCTGTTTTCAACCAACGCGGCAACTCCTGCTCCCAAGCGTCAGGCGTTCGCTACGCTTTTTCATACGAAGTCAACCGATTGCTCGACCGTTCGGCTGCCGACTCTCCGGAAAATGTCTTTTCCTACCACTTCACATGGAATTATCTGAACAACGGAATTGATGAAGGATCCCACCCGGAATTGGGCTATGACATGATGAAAATCGGAGGTGCGGCAACATTGGCTGATATGCCTGACGAAAGTGCGGCTGTCTCCTCGACCACATGGCTGACAGGCTACGAAAAATATTTGAGAGCCATGCGCTATCGTGTGGCGAAATACGAAAAATTCTCTCTGAAAACGGCGGAGGGCATCGACCGGCTGAAAACGTTTCTCTACAACCGCGGTGTGGAAGGTTCTGCAGGTGGCGTAGTCACATTCTCTTGTCTGAGCGGTGACTGGACAGAACAACGGTACGACGGACCTTCGGTGACCGGACTTCGGAACGTCATTTCCAAAAACGGGACAGACGGCGCACACGCCCTGACAATCGTCGGCTACGATGACACGGTAGAAACGGATATCGACAACGATGGTATCATTAGCGATGACGAACGTGGTGCTTTCATTTTTGTCAACTCCTGGGGCTCTTGGTGGGCAACAGAAGGTCGCTGCTACTACCCCTACAAATTATTTCTGCTACCTGCGGACCAAGGTGGTATCGCCGACTTGTCGGCGATGGCGCTGACAGTCGAGCCGGCTATCCATCAACCGACAATTATTTTTAAAGTCAGAATCACCTACACCTCTCGCAATGATTTGTTCTTCCGTCTCGGCACAGGCGAATCCGACGCGGCTGTTCCGGCATTCGAGTTAGGCTACCCGATGATGATGAACCAAGGCGGCGACTGCAACATGCAGGGAGAAGGATCTGCCGATTCGTTCAAGACGTTGGAAATGGCTTTCGACTTTTCTGATTTCACCGAAAAGGTCGACCTCCTGAAACAGCCGAAATTTTTCTTTAAAGTCCGCAAGCTGGCTGTCGGAAAAGTCGGAGAAGGGCAAATCGATGAAATGACAGTACTAGACCTACGAACTGGGAAAGAATATGTCTGCACTGCGAAAAATGTAGCAATCGCAGCCGAAACTCTGCTTTCTACCGATGACTCGACTAATCCGGAAACTTCAGCAAATCCGACTTCTTGGTTACGTTCCGACGGAAGACCGGTAAAAGCTCCGTTTTTGCTGAGAGACGCAGCAGGCGGTCAATTCAAGCTTCAATTCGAATCACTCGACCCCGACACTGAGAATCTCACTATCCGTTTTCAAAAGCTGCCATAATTCGAAAAAAATGAAACACTCCCTATATTATAGCTCAATCATAGCAATTACCATGCTCTCCGCCTGGTGCGCGACCGAGAAAGAACTGCAAGCGCCCTATGCCGATTCGAGGCTCGTAATCAATCTTTCCGGAAATGACATCTGGACCTATATATCACTTACCGACAGAAAAATTGTTGGGACATCCGCCTTTGGCTCTGAAAATGGCGATAAAGAGTGGCAGGGACGTCTCGACTGGGATATAGCCATTTGTGACAAACATCTTCGCACTAACAGCGGAACATCAGGAAATGGCAAAGGCGGCATTCTCAAATTTGAAGGGGCCGCATACGAAGCAATCAAATCCTCCATTCCAAACGCCGATTTCGCAGTCGACACACTCCTGCAAACTTATTCTCGCAAATAGTAGAGAAGCGACTTAGCCGAGCCGTAAATGGAATTTTTCCCGAAGGACATCAAAAGCGGAAAAATACTTATGCACATCTTGGGCAAAGGCCTGAAATGCCGTTATTCGCTGCAGTAGGAAAAGCAGCTGGGGAATCCGAGGGAATATTG
>USOC01000149.1 GCA_900556245.1 uncultured Prevotellaceae bacterium | reverse complement strand
TGTTCCGATAAACTCGTCAGCGTCGACAATCAAGGGCTCTCGAAAAGCATCAGCGCCGCCAAACGTCACTTGCACGCGCGGATAACGATGGTCTGTCAGCAGAACAAGCGAAGAGTCAGGATTCTCTCCTATAAAGCTCTGCTTCTTCTGTGTCTGTTCGAAACAGAAACGCTTGATGTAAGGATATCCCTGATCCGCATCATTGAGCACTGCTGTCCACACCTTCCCTTCTTCATATTTTTCGATACGGAGAATATTGTCTTCATAATGGTTTCCGGCATCAAATGTCGATGTGTAGAACTGGCCGTTCTTCAAGATGACAAGCACACTGTCGTTCGCATTAAACTCGCCGAGCGAAACGCCCCTCTTGTCATAGTTGAGACGCATGATATCAGGATCGTACCACACCTCTATGCCACCAAGCGTTGAAACGCCACGCTCTTTCAAGGATATGCGGTGCACTTCGTTTTTGGTCACCAGATTGCCTCGTGCCTGACGTCCCTTGATGGCAAGATCCGCAAAGTCGACGTCAAACTGAAGCACCTTCAAACGCGGCTTTTCTTTCAGCGTCACGCGCAGCGTCTCGGCCTCTCCGTTCGGATTCGCGGAGAACCACCAGATTTTCGTGCCTTTCTTGCCTTGCGTCATATCATATTCCTTGTCACGCGAAACTCCGGTGACAGCAAAGCGCTTCATATAGAAGATACCGCCCCGACCGTCCTGGTAGACGAGATTGTAGATTGTGCGCAAGTCATTGCGCTTGAAAATATTGATGTAAAGAATATGCTTCCCGACATAAAGTTTGTCCGCCACCTTCACCACCTTATACTTTCCGTCCTTATAGAAGATAATGACATCATCGATATCCGAGCAGTTGCACACAAACTCGTCTTTCTTCAGCGATGTCCCGATAAATCCGTCCTCTCGGTTAATATAAAGCTTTTCGTTGGCTTCCGCTACGGTTGCCGCCTCGATATTGTCAAAATTGCGTATCACCGTGCGCCGCGGATGGGCTGCACCGTATTTTTCCTTCAGCCTGCTGTACCAATCGATGGTCACTTCAACCATCGATGCCAGTTTCCTGTCGATTTCAGCAATACGCTCCTTCAGCGATTCAATGTAGGCGTTTGCCTTGTCGGTATTGAATTTGAGGATGCGCCCCATCTTGATTTCAAACAGGCGCAGAATGTCGTCCCGCGTGATTTCACGGACAAAGTCGGGCTTGTATGGTTCCAGACGTTTGTCAATATGAGCAATCGCCTCGTCGATATCCGCACTCTGCTCATATTCCTTGTCTTTATAGATACGTTCTTCGATGAAAATCTTTTCCAGTGAAGAATAGAGCAGGCTCTCTGTCAGTTCGTTGCGCAAAATCTCCAGCTCCCGGCGCAGCAACTCCTTCGTCGTGTCCACGCTGTGGCGCAACACATCGCTGACAGTCAAAAAGTGCGGTTTCTGCTCAGAAATGACGCAGCAGTTCGGAGAAATGCTCACTTCGCAATCCGTAAACGCATAAAGTGCATCAATCGTGCGATCACTCGACGTGCCGGGCAGCAGATGAACAATGATGTCAGCATGCTCTGCTGTATTGTCGTCCACCTTCCGGATTTTTATCTTTCCCTTTTCCTGCGCTTTGATAATAGACTCGATGACAGAACCGGTGGTCCGCCCAAATGGGATGTCAGTCACCTCAAGAGTCTTATTGTCTATTTTCTCGATTTTTGCACGCACGCGCACTGAGCCGCCACGCTCTCCATCATTATATTTCGTGACATCAATAAAGCCTCCTGTCGGAAAATCAGGGTACAGCTCAAATTCCTCGCCGCGCAAATAGGCTATCGCCGCATCAAGAATCTCATTATAGTTATGAGGCAGGATTTTCGATGACAAGCCGACCGCGATACCCTCAGCTCCCTGCGCCAGCAATAACGGAAACTTCACGGGAAGCGTCATCGGTTCGGGCTTACGGCCGTCGTACGAAACTGTCCAGTCCGTAGTCTTGGGATTGAACACTGTCTCCAAGGCAAACTCCGACAGACGGGCTTCAATATAACGGGGAGCGGCCGCACTGTCTCCTGTCAGGATATTACCCCAGTTTCCCTGAGTGTCGACAAGCAGTTCCTTTTGCCCTATCTGAACCAAAGCATCGCCAATCGAGGCATCACCGTGAGGATGATACTGCATCGTGTAGCCGACAATATTCGCCACCTTGTTGAACCGTCCGTCGTCAAGCTCCTTCATCGCATGAAGAATGCGCCGCTGCACGGGTTTCAGCCCGTCCTGAATATGCGGAACGGCCCGTTCCAGGATGACATACGAAGCATAGTCGAGAAACCAATTCTGGAACATTCCCGACAAATGCGTGCTGCGGTCTTTCGGTACGATATACGTGGAGTGCGACTCTGCTCCGGTTGGTTCCTCCGACAGCAAGTCGTCCATTTCTTCTATGGTGTCTTGTTCTTTCATATCTGCGCTGGAAGCAATCCTGAACATACCGTTAGTCGTTAAAAAACGGTGCTATTTTCCAAATAATTGCAATTTAAGCGGATTGCTCTTGCAAAAATAAGAATAAAATCGAAAAATTTCATTTACTTTGCATCTTAATTAATGTAAAGGTAGACTTAGCGTCTGTTTTTTTGATAATAATAGATATAATTTTAAGATAAAAAATGGCTCAAGAAGATTTGTTTAAGAAGATTGTCGCCCACGCCAAAGAATATGGCTTTGTTTTCCCCTCAAGTGAAATTTACGACGGTCTTTCTGCTGTCTACGACTACGGTCAGAACGGTGTCGAACTGAAAAACAACATCAAACGTTACTGGTGGGACGCAATGACCCAACTACACGAGAACATTGTCGGTATCGACTCAGCTATTTTCATGCATCCGACCATCTGGAAGGCATCCGGCCACGTTGATGCCTTCAACGACCCGCTGATTGACAACCGCGATTCGAAAAAACGCTATCGCGCCGACGTTCTCATCGAAGACGAAATTGCAAAATTCGACGATAAAATCAACAAGGAAGTGGCAAAGGCTGCCAAGAAATTCGGAGACTCTTTCGACGAAAAGCTTTACCGAGAAACAAACCCTCGCGTACTCGAACACGCAGCCAAACGCAATGAGCTCCACGAACGTTTCGCGAAAGCAATGAACGACATGAACCTGGAGGAACTTCGCCAGATTATTCTCGACTACGGCATCGTATGCCCGATTTCCGGGACAAAGAACTGGACGGAAGTGCGCCAGTTCAACCTGATGTTCTCCACTGAAATGGGCAGCACCGCAGACGGTTCGATGAAAGTCTATCTCCGTCCGGAAACAGCCCAAGGCATCTTCGTCAACTTCCTCAACGTTCAGAAGACCGGCCGCATGCGCATCCCGTTCGGTATCGCACAAATCGGCAAGGCGTTCCGCAACGAGATTGTCGCCCGCCAGTTCATCTTCCGCATGCGCGAGTTCGAACAGATGGAAATGCAATTTTTCGTGCGTCCGGGCGAAGAACTCGAATGGTTCAAAAAATGGAAGGAAACGCGTCTGAAATGGCACCAGGCCCTTGGACTCGGCAACGAAAAATACCGCTATCACGATCACGAGAAACTTGCCCACTATGCCAATGCCGCTACCGACATCGAATTCCTCATGCCATTCGGCTTCAAGGAAGTGGAAGGTATCCATTCACGTACAAACTTCGACTTGAGCAACCACGAGAAATTCTCAGGCAAGAAAATACAATACTTCGATCCGGAGCTCAACCAGTCGTACACGCCCTACGTCATCGAAACGTCGATTGGCGTTGACCGTATGTTCCTCTCTATTTTCGCGTCTTCCTACGTGGAGGAAAAACTTGAAAACGGCGAAACGCGCGTCGTGCTCCGTCTCCCCGCCCCGCTCGCTCCGGTGAAAGCCGCTGTGATGCCGCTGGTAAAGAAAGACGGTCTCCCCGACAAAGCTCGCGAAATCATCAATGCGCTGAAATTCGACTATAAGGTGCAATACGACGAAAAAGACTCCATCGGCAAGCGCTACCGCCGTCAGGATGCCGTCGGCACACCGTTCTGCATCACTGTCGACCACCAGACTCTCGAAGACAACACCGTGACACTCCGTCATCGCGACTCCATGGAGCAGACCCGTGTTGCCATTGACCAATTGCAGACCATTCTCGACAAGGAAGTCAGCATGAAGAGCCTTTTGAAACAACTTCTCTAAACTCTAACACGACACTAAGATGAAAACCGGTAAAATTATCCTCTTTTCTGTCCTCGGACTGCTTCTCCTTCTGGGTGGCTGCTCCATCTCTTCCTACAAAGGACTTGTTGTCAAAGAACTGACTGTTGAAGAAGCCTGGGCGAAAGT
>USOC01000148.1 GCA_900556245.1 uncultured Prevotellaceae bacterium | reverse complement strand
TTCACAGAAGAAGACTATATTGGCGAAGTCGCAAACTACTCGCTCACGCTCTACAAAGGCCAAGACGAAAACCGCACGGAAATTTTCACACACAAGCTGGATGCAAATGGACAACAGACCGAAGCCAAGACTCAAGGAGCCATTCCTCAGACCATCAACGCTTCGTTAGGTTCTCTCGAAGTAGGCGAATACTCCGTATGCCTGAAAGGATTCACCTCGCTCGGAGAAATGGTCATGAAATTTGAAGACAAATTTGCAGTGGAAGGTTCCGGCATTGACGACTTGGCAACGGAAGAAACCACCCCTGTCGTCTACTACAACCTGCAAGGCATACGCATCGACAATCCGGAAAAAGGAAACGTCTACATCTCCCGCAAAGGAAACGACGCTGAAATAATAGTATATTGATTCCCCAAACCGGACCCCCTACTAATGCCCTCTCGGATTTTTGCCCGGGAGGGCATTTTTTATAGACAGCGGAAACTCTACTTCCACCCCTGCCGACATCTTTTTCAGGATTTAAAAATCTTAAGGCGAATCACCCCCGAAAAAAACGGCAGAAAATTATGCCATATCGATTAATTATGTAAATTTGCAAAAACAACATAAAACATTCTTGTTATGGAAAAGGAGATGAACATTGATTGGGCAGGTTTGTCGTTTGGCTATATGCCGACCGACTACAATGTCCGCTGTACATTCAAAGATGGCGAATGGGGAGAAATCGAAATCTCATCGTCAGAGCTAATACCCATGCACATGGCTGCAACATGCCTCCACTACGGACAGGAAGCTTTCGAAGGCATGAAGGCTTTCAGAGGCAAAGACGGAAAAGTCAGAGTTTTCAGAATGGATGAAAATGCAAAGCGCATCCAACGCTCGGCTGAAGGCATCATGATGCCACCGATTCCAACTGAAAAATTTGAAGAAATGGTGAAAACCGTAGTTCGACTGAACGAACGGTTCATACCCCCTTATGGTTCGGGAGCTTCCCTCTACATCCGTCCGCTGCAGATCGGTACATCGGCCCAAGTTGGCGTAAAACCGGCAAAAGAATACCTGTTTGTCATTTTCGTATCGCCCGTAGGTCCGTACTTCAAAGGCGGGTTCAAAACCACCCCCTACGTCATCACGCGCAAATACGACCGCGCAGCGCCGCTTGGAACCGGCACATTTAAAGTTGGCGGAAACTATGCCGCATCACTGCGAGCAAGCCACGAAGCCCACGCTGCCGGATATTCAGCAGAATTCTATCTCGACGCAAAAGAAAAAAAATATATGGATGAGTGTGGTGCCGCCAACTTCTTCGGCATCAAAGACAACACTTATATCACACCGCTCTCCACATCAATTCTGCCGTCAATCACCAACAAGAGCCTGATGCAATTAGCTGAAGATCTCGGCATGAAAGTGGAACGCCGTCAGATTCCGGAAGAAGAACTGGCGACACTTGAAGAAGCAGGCGCATGCGGTACAGCGGCCGTAATCAGCCCGATTCAGCGCATTGACGATCCTGAAAACAACCGTTCATACGTCATCTCAAAAGATGGAGAACCAGGTCCTGTGTCAAAACGCCTCTACAACAAGCTCCGAGGCATACAGCTCGGTGAAGAAGAGGACGTTCACGGTTGGAACACGGTTGTCATCGAATGACGTGCCGCGACGACTATCGCATGAATGAGCCCTTTGAGGCGAAGCAACTGCTGCTCCGCTTCTACGACAAAGACTCCGACCTTTTCCGCCTCCTTTGGTTGCACAGCCGCCAAGTGGCGGAAAAGGCTTTGTCAGTTGCTGAAATGTTTGGAGACAAAGTAGACAGACGTTTCATCAGCGAAGCTGCTCTCCTGCACGACATAGGCATCATCCGGACCCATGCCCCATCCATCTTTTGCACAGGAAGCCAACCATACATCATGCATGGCGTCATAGGTGCGGAAATGTTGCGGAATCTATCGGATGGTCTCAATCGCCACGCCCTTGTCTGTGAACGGCACACCGGCTCCGGACTGACTGCTGAAGAAATCGAAGCCGCCCATTTGCCATTGCCGGCACATGATATGCTCCCGCTTTCGCTCGAAGAAAAAATCATCTGCTACGCCGACAAGTTTTTTTCCAAATCGTCGCCCGACAAAATTAAAACAATAGAAAACATTCGCAAGGATATGTCGCGATTCGGCGAAAAGCAATTGGCTCGGTTCAACGACCTTCACAGGCTCTTTGGACACCAACCGTAGGTATTTCCAGAGTCCTCCGACAGATTTTCGTTAAACCGGCATACAAAATATATTAAAACAGGACCGAACATTACGTTTGTTCGGTCCTTTTGTGTAATTTTGCACCGTTTATTGCCAAGTTGTAGAGTTTGAAGCATTTTCACATATACGTCATCATCCTGATATGCCTTTCGCACGCGTTGTTTGCACGCCCGCAAAACGGCATGAATGCGACTGATACCGACACCGTTCCGGCTATACCCTTGCAGGACACGGCAAACACTCTTGCCAAAGCCAAGACAAATGCATACATCGACTCTATCCGCAACGCAATGTCGAAACACAGGAAAATGAACAACGCCGCCCGCCCTTCGCTAAGAGCGGAAATTGTGCCCGACTTTGCCTTCTCCACTGAAAAATACGACTCGGCAACACATTTGCAACTGATCGATTCTGCGCTTCTCGACATTGTTCCAGACAATCCGACTTACTCCTTGCCGGATACAATCGCCGCAAGCGAACTCTTACCGGACATTGAGCAGGCTTTCGCCGAACGTGATTCCATAAACCCCACCGAAACAGACTCGATATCCCCAATCGACCTACCGACCGGACCTAGAATTGTCCGCGAAAAAGTAGACATCGACAATACCGTTGATTTCTCCGCAAAAGACTCATTGGTGATGTTCGGACAAAACACGGCATACATGTACGGAGAAAGTGCCGTGAAATACACGGAAATCGACCTTACAGCCGACGAAATCCACATGGACATGAAAGAGAGTACAGTCTATGCGGTCGGTCGTCCTGACACAACAGGAGAGGTCATCGGGTCTCCCGTATTCAATGACCGCAGCGGTTCTTATGAATCGAAGACAATGACCTACAACTTCAAATCGGGAAAGGGCTTCATCACAGACGTTGTGACGGAACAGGGAGAAGGCTTCCTAACCGGAGGACAGACAAAGAAAATGGAAGACAATTCCTACAACATCCTGAACGGCAAGTACACAACCTGCGACAACCACGAACATCCGCACTTCTACATGCAGCTTACCAAAGCAAAGATGCGACCGAAAAAAGACATCGTCACCGGTCCGGCATACATGGTTCTTTGCGACGTACCTCTGCCGCTGGCTGTCCCGTTCGGCTACTTTCCGTTCACGTCGAAATACTCGTCTGGCGTGATTTTCCCGACCTTTGGCGACGACTATCAGAAAGGATTCTACCTCAGCAACGGAGGATACTATTTTGCCATCAACGACTATGTAGACCTGGCCCTGACCGGAGAAATCTACACAAAAGGCTCTTGGGGGCTGGCTGCTCAATCGTCCTACAGAAAAAGGTATAAGTTCTCAGGCAGTTTCAACATGAGCTTCCTGACCACCGTCACTGGCGATAAAGGCTCCCCCGACTATATGAAGCAGAAAAACTTCAGAATCACTTGGATGCACTCGCAGGATGCAAAGGCCAATCCGAACATGACCTTCTCGGCAAGTGTCAACTTCGCGACCAGCGGATATTCGAGAAACGACGTCAACAGCTACTACGACCAGTCTTTCACCGAAAACACGAAAAACAGTACCGTCAACATATCCTACCGTTTCAGCCCGAAGTTTCAGATGTCGGCGACCGCATCAATTGCACAGCGGACACAGGATTCGACGCTGTCCGTCTCTTTCCCAAACTTCACGCTTTCACTCTCGCAAGTCGCCCCTTTCAAGAGAAAAAGAGCAATCGGTTCTGAAAAATGGTACGAAAAAATCAAGCTTTCCTATACCGGAACGTTCCAGAACAACCTGACAGCCAAGCAAAACGTTTTCTTCAAGAAAAGTCTCATAAAAGACTGGACAAACGGTATGCGCCACTCAGTGCCGATATCTGCCACGTTCAACCTGTTTCAGTATATAAACGTGTCCCCGAGCATCCAGCTCAACGACCGTATGTACACCCGCAAAATCCATCGTGCCTGGGATCCGAATGCTTCCGCAGAAGTGATGGACACAACCTACAGCTTCTACAATGTATTTGATTTCAACGCTTCAATCTCCTTTGACACCAAGATTTATGGATTCTTCCAACCAATGAAGTTTCTCGGTGACAAGGTAAAGATGATTCGCCATGTACTGAGTCCGTCGATTTCGTTCAGCGCATCACCCGACTTCTCCAAAGACTTTT
>USOC01000147.1 GCA_900556245.1 uncultured Prevotellaceae bacterium | reverse complement strand
CGTGAGCTTGAATTGTTTGAAAACAAGCCGTTACCTGAAAAGCGGATTACGTCGGAAGTGTGTGTGCATCATTTGTGGTTTACAGACGAAGACTATGCGAAATACGGGAATCTTATCAAATGGAATCCGGCCATCAAGACATGGGATGACCGTGCCGCTTTGCGCAACGGGCTTAATCTCGGCTACATTGACATTGTCGCAACCGACCATGCTCCACATCTCCTTGCGGAGAAGCAGGGAAGTTGTCTGAGAGCGGCATCCGGCGGACCTTTGGTACAGCATTCGTTGCAGGTGATGCTTGAACTTGCCGACCAGAAAGTATTTACGCATGAACTCGTCGTGGAGAAAATGTGCCATGCGCCGGCAACGTTGTACGGAATTGTGAAACGGGGATATCTGCGTCCCGGTTACTATGCTGATATGGTGCTGGTTGACCGAAACGTTCCTTATGTAGTCCGTTCGGAGAATATCCTGACTAAATGTGGATGGTCGCCTTTTGAGGGGACTACATTCCATAATACGATCCGTCAGACTTACGTTAACGGTAATTTGGTGTATAATCAGGGGGAAATTGATGGTAGTAGCCTTGGTGTCCGCCTGAAATATGAGAAATAAACGTAACAAGAATAGATTATGAGTTTAGAAAATCCAAAAGGATTATCGAGTAAAGAAGTGCAGGAAAGCCGCGAAAAGTATGGTGTCAATATTCTGACGCCACCGGCAAAGCCTTCCGTATGGAAACAGTTTTTAGAGAAATTTACAGATCCACTGATTCGCATTCTGTTGGTGGCTTTGTGTCTGTCGATTGGAATTGCGTTTTATGAGACGTTCGGATTGAATGAGGGCTTTGATTCCTTTTTTGAGCCTATCGGCATCTTTGTTGCCATTATGCTGGCGACGGTCATCGGGTTTGTACTCGAGTTGAACGCCAATAAAAAATTTGAAATGCTCAATCAGGTGAACGACGACATTATGGTGACCGTCGTCCGCGATGGGAATATGACTCAGGTTGCCCGCAAAGATATTGTGGTGGGTGATGTCGTTGTGCTTGAGACCGGAACCGAAGTTCCGGCAGACGGGCGTTTGACTGATTCTGTTTCGCTTAGCATCAATGAGAGTACGCTAACCGGTGAACCTGTCATTAAAAAGACACATATTGAGGCAGACTTCAAGAAGGATGCCACCTATCCGTCGAATATGGCGTTGAGGGGAACTACGGTGACAGAAGGGCACGGTGTTATGGTCGTTGAGGCAGTAGGCGATGCAACAGAATATGGAAAAGTCTATGAGGCCGCGCAGATTGACAATGGCGTCAAGACTCCGTTGACTCTCCAATTCGAGCGGCTTGGAAAATTGGTGTCCTATGCCAGCTATGCCATCGGCCTTCTGATTGTTGTCGGCAGAGTGTTGATTTTTGATTTCGATTCCGCGTACACCGCATTGGATTTTGTCGACTATATGTTGACTACCGTGATGCTTGCCGTTACGCTGATTGTCGTGTCGGTGCCTGAAGGCTTGCCGATGAGTGTCACTTTGAGTTTAGCATTGAGCATGCGGCGAATGCTGGAAACGAACAATCTTGTGCGGAAGATGCATGCTTGCGAAACGATGGGAGCGACGACCGTCATCTGTACGGACAAGACCGGAACGCTGACCCAGAACCAGATGCGTATTCACAAGACAAACTTTGATGTGCTTGGCGAAACGCAGCGGTTGGATATGGGCAAAGCGGAAGCACGTTTGCTTGCGGAATCGATAGCTGTCAATTCTACGGCATTCCTTGATAGGAGCGGAGAGAAAGCGACGGTGCTCGGCAATCCGACAGAAGGCGCTTTGTTGTTGTGGATGAACGACCAGCAAGTGGACTATCTGCCATTGCGCGATGGAGCAAAGGTAGTGGAGCAGTTGCCGTTTTCCACGATGCGGAAGTTTATGGCAACTGTGGTAGAAAGCGGAGTAGATTGCGGAAAGCGTTTTATCTATGTGAAAGGCGCTCCGGAAATTGTCATGGATAAATGCCGGCATTTTGCACCCGGCGTGACCAAGGAAGGCTTGCGGGAACTGCTGTTGGGCTATCAGCAAAAGGCAATGCGTACGCTCGGGTTTGCCTATCAGGAACACGAGGGAACGGATGCCGTGGTGACAGACAATTCGCTCAAAGCTGATAATTTGACATTCTTGGGCGTGGTTGCGATATCAGACCCTGTGCGTGCCGATGTGCCGGCGGCAGTGAGGGAGAGTCTTGACGCAGGTATAAAAATCAAGATAGTGACGGGCGATACACCGGGCACAGCAAAAGAAATCGGGCGACAGATCGGTCTTTGGAATGATGCGGAGGACACGGACGAAAATATCATCATCGGTCCGGACTTTGCAGCGCTCGGCGATAATGAAGCTGCGGAGGCGGCGAGAAAAATTAAAATTATGTCGCGCGCACGTCCAACGGACAAGTCGCGTCTTGTGGGACTTCTTCAGCGGCAGGGAGAAGTTGTGGCTGTCACCGGTGACGGAACGAACGATGCTCCGGCTCTCAATGCCGCGCAGGTCGGCTTGTCGATGGGTGACGGAACGTCGGTAGCCAAGGAAGCCAGCGACATTACAATTATGGACAATTCGTTTACAAGCATTTCGCGTGCCGTCATGTGGGGACGTTCGCTCTACCAGAATATACAGAGGTTTATCTTGTTTCAGCTGACGGTGAATCTTGTAGCGTGTTTGATTGTGCTAATCGGGGCATTCACTGGACAGCAGTCGCCTCTTACGGTCACTCAGATGCTTTGGGTGAACCTGATTATGGACTCTTTTGCGGCATTGTCATTGGCGTCGCTTCCTCCGAGTGAGGCCGTGATGAAAAACAAGCCGCGCAGGATGACAGACTTTATCATCAATAAGGCAATGAAATGGTTTATTGTTGGAGTGAGTGCTGTTTTTGTGTTCTTCCTTTTCGGATTCTTGCAGTATTTGCGTCATACAGACTTGCCCCTGTCTGAATTTTCAGTATCGGCGTTTTTCTCGAATTATTTCAACTTCAGTGAAGGCGGTGTTATTTCTCCCTATAATTTGACAGTGTTTTTTACGCTGTTTGTGTTCCTTCAGTTCTGGAATCTATTCAATGCGAAAACGTTTGAGAGTGATTATTCCGGGTTTAGCCGAATCAAGGACAGTAAAGTCTTTTTCCTGACAGCTTTTGCCATACTTGCAGGTCAGGTTGCAATAGTCAATCTAGGGGGAAAGATGTTTAGTGTAGTTCCTTTGGAATTGCAGGACTGGTTGATTCTGTTTGCCGGTTCTTCGATTGTATTCTGGGCAGGAGAAGTGACACATTTGGTGTTGCGACTCCGGAAACGCGGAAATTGAGAAAATTATGGGACTTGTCTATAATCATAAGGATAAATCCGGTTTGGTTATCCTTGCAGATGAGAAGCTGGAGAATGACGAAGGGGAATTGCCCGGATTCGTCATTCTCCCGGACTCGGAAGCAGAAGATGTGGCAAAATCAGACAATAACCAAGCCAACGGACAAAAATCGGAGGACTCTTAGTAGCCTCCGATTTTTTTATTGCTGTCCGGGCAATAATTGTGGTTGATTGCAAGTTGGGACAATTTGTCTGACTGACTTTTTTCAGTTAAGAGTTCCAGTAAGGTTTTGTTTGGGGTTGTGTGGAGTAAGAATGACGGATTCAGCGTGTCGTCCCGTCCGGGAATCTTGTTCAGATGGCTACTCTGAGTGTAAATGCGCCGATTTTGACGATGTATATGCCGTGTGTGCCAATGGGAAGTTCGTATATTCCCGGGTTGACTGTGGCTTGAGAAATTGTCTGTCCAAGAATCGACAGCACTTTGACCGTCGTTTTTTCCGGGGTTTGGATGATTAGATTTCCTGACTGTGAGTAGACTTTTATCCCATCCGTAGTCTTAGGGTCGTTGACGGGTTGTGTCGTGATTCGGTATTCCGGTTGTCTCCATGAGCTACGGGTCTGAGCGTAGGCAACAAAATATGCTGCCAAGAAACAAAACAATAGTATTGCATATTTTCTTCTCACGGGATTCAATGTCAAACCGTCTGCGCTTGCTTTTTCAGGCGAGAATCAGCATAACAAAGGTATATATTTTTTTTGACAAATGGTAGGGTAACGACTATTTTTCGTTCGGTTTGTCGTGGCGTGGATTTTTGGGAAACCATCCTTTCTCAACTCGTTTCCGTTGCTCAAACACCTCGCCAATTCCCCAAAATGCGGAAAATCCAGCCACTCCCATGATTGTTGACCAAAAAATGTTGTCTATTATGCAAGCCAGCAGACAGCAGGCAATTCCCAAGGAGAGAAATGCTTTCCAAATTTTGACGCCGAAATAGTATTCGCCTTTTATGACAAGCGGATGAAATAGTCCGATTACGAGGAATGTTGCCAGTCCG
>USOC01000146.1 GCA_900556245.1 uncultured Prevotellaceae bacterium | reverse complement strand
CCAAATCCCAGCAATAAAGACCGTTCGTTTCCTTGTCCCAATAGTACATATTCCCGTTCATAAACATCTCGCTTCGCTCATCCTGCTTCCAGCGGCAAAGCTCCTGCTGTTGGCCATCAGATGAAAGCAGCGTAAGCTGATGTACCTGCTCTTGGACAGCGCGTACGATATCCTCTGCGGAAAGGTCATCGCTCAACCTGGCCGGATTCAAAATGCTTTTTAGGATAATTTTATCCTGATGCGCTCCGACGATGAAATGTCGTGATTCCGAATCGAGTTGGCATATTTCCCGTCGTGTACCATCGGCAATCTTCAACTGAATCAATGTACTTGGGGTAGTTGTGCCGTCGTCCTGAAGCAGGCAGGAAAGATAGTAAAGATTTTCGCCGTCGCAGGCAACACAGCCGCTTACGATTGATTCATTCGCAGCCAATTTCGTCAAGATTTGTCGGTCTGCACCATCGAGGTCACATCGTGCAATATACCCTTGTCGCTCAGAAGTTTCGTCTGCCGCAAAGGATGGCGTGTTTAGTTTGAAAATGAAAAGATAATCATCACTTAGGGCAAGATAACAACCGCCAATTGTACTTTCCAGATAACTGGTATCGGACTCATTGTTGTGATCACTGTTAATCTGGTTAGAAAGATAAATATGGCTCTTTGTAGCATAGTCGGTATATAGTAGGTTTCCGCCGTTGGCAGGTCGATCAAAGACCTCGTAGCAGCCCTTTTCATTTCCCAATATGCTAGAAGCGATAATACCATTGGCGGATGAAATGATTTTCATCTGCGCGGCATCAGAACTTCCGTCAGATGGCTGCGTCAAATTCATAGAATCCGCCAGCGATATGTTTTCTGTGACAGCTTTTTCCCCTTTGACATTTGCATCGGAAAGAGAGGCTGCACATCCGGAAAACAGGAGACAAATACAAAGGGTAAAAGCCTTTCGACAAAACGATGAATCATGCATGATCCTCTCCTATAGCAATTGTATTTAGACGGCTTCCGGGGGCATCACCAGTCTTTTAATTTACGGCCATTAAATCAGGATACATGTGTCCAGTTTGTGGGATTACCCGTCCAACGGCAAATTCTACCATAAGTATTATAAGGGCTTGTGTCCTGGCTTGTCATTGTGACGCCAAAATTAACATACGTTCCCGTTTGATATGCTAAAGTCAATTTGCCGTAGGTTAAAACACAATCATTGTAATCATTTCCCATGGCAGAGGCTCTCCGTGTGGCGAAAAGGCAAATACATAAAAAGAAATCGGGCCATTATGAATCAAAAGCTATCGTTAGAAATCGGATGAAAATTATCACGCGAGTGAAAATAGTCATCTTGTGAGAGCAATGCGTATTTTGGAATCAAAACATTTTCCATCGTGTTGTCATCGGCAACGGCGATATTGACGGATGTGTAATCGTAGACAACACAAAATTGATCTTTTACTACGGTTAACGATGTAAGGAAATTCCCTTGAGAATCTTTCAAATTCATCTCTTCGGAAAACTCACCGTTTTCGAGATTTAATACTCGATAGTGTGGCAGAAAATACCCCTCTTTGCTCACATAAGATGTTTCGTAAAGCAGGTATTTCCCATATGGTCCTCTGCAATCAGGACGATGCTCATCATCCGGCTGCTCTGCATAAGGGGAACAGTCAAAACATTTTTCCTCGCCGGTAAGTAAATTCCGCATTTTTAGAGAAGCTGTTTGATAGTCATACTCGAAAAGTGTGTCGACGGAAACAAAAGCCCCTGTTTTTGAAGTCTCATTGCTATAGAAAGGTGTACTCGCAAGAATCGCGGCCGTGTCATATCCCGGATAAAGGTAATAGAAGTGCTGTTCTCTTTCGTTTGCCTGATAAACTATAAAACAGTCCCCGCAAGCCGAATAGAGGCCATAATCTGTTATATCTATCAACGGATCTATTTCCGCTGTTTTTACATCTAATTTGCTTAAGGTCTTTTTTTCCGTTATCCCGCCCGACGATTCGGATACCTCTGACAAAACAAAATACAATGACGAATTTGTTTCATCTGTATAAAAAGCAGGGCCGATGCTCTGTCCGCTTTGGGCACTGAATAACAATTTCTTGTTTTCTCCGTTCGCATCAGCAATCCAAATGCAAGCAGGGTGGTTTGATGACTCGCCGTTTTGCACAAGAAGAATTGAATTCCCAAGTTGTAAAATTCCGGGGAGAAAACCGCTTTCATCAATTTGCAGCCAAGCAGTGCAGCTATCATTTGAATGTGTACAATTTGGTGTATTGCATAAAGGTATCTGCTGCATTGTCTCAAAATCAATATAAAAAATGTTGCCATACCCATTAGCAATAGAATCTACAGTATACATCCCTTTCTCGGAGCTCGGAACGCAAAGTGAAAATGTATGGGCGGGTGTTGAGGGGGCGACTATATCATCAGATGCCATTTGCGATGATGGCGTTGGCGTTGCTTCGCCGACATTGCAGGAGCATCCGACTAAAAGCAAAGACAAGGTTCCAATTGCCAACAGATTAAAATGTTTCATTCTGTTCTCTCGATCTGCTACAAATGCATTATATTTTACAGAAAAGACGGACCCCTGCTTTAGTAGAAACGACTTTTTTAGAATCTGATGAGATGAAGTGCTTTCATAAAGCAAGGATGCTTGCGTATCAGCCGATTTTTTCAAAATCGCGGTAGTTGGCATTTCCTGACCAATAGTCCGCTTTGGAAATCAGCGCATAGCGCCTCTCGCCGGTCGAGACGTATTTAGACGCACCATCGTCTGCCTGCACAGCGGCAGTATCTTGCACTCCGGCTTCCACGAGATAGGTGTCGGCATCTTTCGCTGCAACGACAGCGCAAGCGGTATCTTTATCATAGAGCGAGTAGGTCAATGTCCATGGGGAAGGTTCCTTGTCGCTTTCCAATACATAAAATCCGTCCGCATATTGTGAGTCTGCACCAGCATTTGAGCATTGCTCAAATAGTAGTTTGCCATCGTCGGCATAGTAAAGGTTCACATAGCTGACTGCCTGATCGGGCACCGTGTACCCCGCCAATTCGGTGTCTTGCCCAGTGGAAAGGTCAAGGAGATGAAAATGATCGCCCTTTTGATAAACCAGCGTTTGACCGTAAACGGCGGCAGGTTGCAACACGCTGGAAGATTCTGTATAGAGAACGGCTTGCTCCCCAGTGACCGGGTCATAGGTGAACCATTCCGAGTTGTCGCCGGACGTGCTTTTCAAAAGCAGTTTATCACCTACAACGCCTTTGATCCATGTGCTGTCCATGGAAAACATCTTTTCGCAGGTTCCGGCAGTTGGGTCGATGCGTACCAGAAAGCTTTCCATTGAGTTGTCGGAGGTTTCCCACATACAGGCATAAATAAAATCCCCGTCTGTGACCATTGGGCGCAGAAACTCTTGGTTGGCTGCAAAGGTGATCGTTTCGGTTCGGTCGGAACCGTCTAACCCCATCGTTTCGATGCGCGGCAGGGTTGCGTTTTCTTCGGCATGAACATTGCCCGGATAAAACAGTACCAGATTTTGACCGACAATTTCCGGCACGATGCCGCCCGCCGAATAGGGAAGATACCCGTTACAGGCGGCTGTATTGTGCGCACAGTTCGGTTGGGAGCATAGTAAAATCTGCTGCATGGTGTCGTAATCGCAATACATCAGCGAGGTGGAATCGTCACTTCGGACTGCTGCGCTCACAAAATAAAAGCCCTTTGCGCCTGCGGCACCGTAAGACCAGCCATCATTACTTTGCAAAAGTGTCAGCGGTTTGGAGACAATGTCCGATGCAGCTTGCGATTCTGCTCCGCCTTGTTCAGAGGTTACAGTGACGTTCTTGGCACTGTCATGCGATGAACAGGAAACCAAGACCATCATTCCAAAGAGCGCTGCCACATATAAAAATTTGTTTTTATTCATAACAACTTCCCTCAAAGTATTCTAAAATGGACAGACACAAACTATGTCTGCCCATTTTAGTTTAGTGCCAAAACAGTTCTAATGAGTTCCGAAATTACGAAAGTTCATTCCAATACTGGATCGAAGAACTCCAAAGCACATTATGAGTAGAGTCGGTCAGCGCATGGACATACAGACCAGAACGAGCCAATTTGATGCAGAAACGCGCCATATCGCCGATAATCTGGACACGGGAATCTGCAT
Organism: uncultured Prevotellaceae bacterium; assembly: GCA_900556245.1. Lineage (GTDB taxonomy): Bacteria > Bacteroidota > Bacteroidia > Bacteroidales > Muribaculaceae > Limisoma. Next base: position 258 of record USOC01000146.1, on the reverse strand, counting down.
CATTCGACGAATAATCAGGATAAACGTTGCAGTTATTCGTGTTAGTGTTGATGTTAAGTGTATAGCGGTTTCCGCTTGTATCCGTGCGGTTATTATACACTTTCTTCACATCACGAACTTTATTCGTGATGTACCATACCTGATCATCCGACGTTGTACGGGGATAAACGGTAACATCACGCGATGCATACACACCGCCAGTGCCATACAGGTTCAGATACACATAGTCACCAGCAATGGTGTTGTTCTTGATATGAT
>USOC01000145.1 GCA_900556245.1 uncultured Prevotellaceae bacterium | reverse complement strand
AAATGACTTATAAGGAAAAGAAGGAATTTGAGGCTTTGTCGGCAGAAATAGGGCAACTCGAATCGGAAAAGCAAGAATTGGAAGAGGCTCTTGGTTCGGGAATGCTTCCGGTGGATGCCATCAATGAAAAATCACGTCGGATTTCTGAAGTGATTGCATTGCTCGACGAAAAGGAAATGCGGTGGCTTGAACTGTCGGAGAAAGAGTAGTATAAGGAATATAATCTGTCGTTATAGAATTCGTTGGAAGAAAATCTGGTCGGCAAATCCTTCGGACGTTTCTACCCAATCTTTCAAAATTCCGACTTCATGGAAACCTAATCGGCGGAAAAGTTTGACACAAGGCCGGTTGTCTGCTGAGATAATGGAGGCCAACTGGTGGATGCCGAGAGTTTCGTCGGCGTATTCCAGCATTAATTGCATTGTTTGTCCGGCTATACCTTGATTCTGGTAGTTAGGGTCGATTAGCAATCCGACGAACGCCCTCTTGTGTCTAGGGTCAAAATCAAAAAGGTCGACCAATCCGACCGGGGTTGTATCGTGCAGGCATATCATTAGTCTTAATTGTCGTTGGCTGTAGATGTCGGCCGAGTAGTTTTGTATATAGTCCCAAATTTGTTTTCTTGTGAATGGCGCTGTGGTCGACGAGGATTTCCAAAGACGAGAATCATTTTCCCACAGATAGATAGTGGAAATGTCAGTAGGCTCTAAAGCGCGCAGAAAAATGTTCTTATTTTTTAGCATAGTTATGCCATTTTAGGGGAAATGATTACACCGGCTTCGGAAAGGTAGGTCGCAAAATCAAGACCTTCACGATAATGACTGCAAATGAAACGTACCGTCGCATCGTAGGAGCTGACAGTATTATCGATGACTACCATTGTTGAATCATCCGGTAAAGTTGTCAGTTTGTCGAGTTGCTCAATTTTTGAAATTTCGGAATATTCCCAATTGATTTTGTTTCGTATAACATCGTAGTTGTTCTTCGAAACAACGATTATTCGTTTATAGGCGGGAATTCCCGCTTTTTGTGCAGGCATTAATTTTTTGACGAATCTTGAGGCCATCGACATTGCAGACCGTAGGTTGATGGCAAATGTAATCAGCACGCTGTATGCTCGGCTAAAGTGTGGGTAGTGTTTTTTGAAGAATATTGTCATTGCTTCATAAAAAACTCTCACATATTTATATGAGTTTTTTTGAGTGCTCTCCCCTTTATAGTGAATAATCGGAGTCGGAAGATAGTAGTTTTGACGTCCGCTTTGTGCTATTCTGAAAGAGAGGTCGATGTCTTCACCATACATGAAGAAGTCCTCATCAAAGCCGTTCACTTCTCGTAAAGTATCTGTGCGCACAAAGGTAAACGCTCCAGACAATATGTCGATTGGGTGAACTTGGTCGTTCGGCAGGTATCGCAAGTGATACTTTGCAAATCGAGGAGAGTAGGGGAACAACGACGAAAGTCCGAATATTTTGCAAAAAGAGACCCATGGTGTAGGAAAGGAACGTTTCGACTCAGGCAAAAAACGTCCGTTCCCGTCGTGCATGCATACTCCTATTCCACCGCAGTTGTTGTGTTTTTTTGCCAATGCAATGCAGTCGGCAATCGTGTCTTTTCCGATGATTGTGTCCGGATTGAGGATTAAAGTGTACTCGCCTTGAGCAATATCAAATCCTTGGTTGTTTGCGACGCCGAAACCTTTGTTTTCCTTGTTTTCAATAAGGATGACGTCCGGAAAAATCCTTTTAATGTAATCGCAAGAGTCATCTTGGGAATTATTGTCAATGACAATGATTTCGCCCTTGAGTTGGCCGATTGCTTCTTTAGCGGATCGAATGGTCTGCTCAAGGAAATATTTGACTTTATAGTTGACAATGACAATAGAAATGTCTAAACGGCACATCATTAATAGGTTTTCTTATTAAAACTGTCGGCAAACGGAGTTCTGTTGAGAATTGACCGGCCTAATGTGATTTCATCGGTGTATTCAATTTCGTTGCCTATGGCTACTCCCCGGGCAAGCATGGTAATTTTTGAATTGCAGTCGGCTAATTTTCGGAAAATGTAGAAATTAGTTGTATCACCTTCCATTGTTGCGCTTAGGGCAAGAATGACTTCTTTTATGTTTTGGTCTTTCACCCTATCAACAAGACTTTCAATTTCAATGTCCTGTGGCCCGATTCCATCCATTGGGGAAATCAGTCCGCCTAAGACGTGGTAAAGCCCATGGTATTGGCGGGTGTTTTCAATGACCATCACATCTTTTACGTTTTCTACCACGCAAAGTGTTGACGTATCGCGGGTCTGGTCTGCGCAAATGGGGCAAGTCTCGGTCTCTGAAATATTGTGGCATTGATGGCAATAGCGCACTTCATTGCGTAAGCGTATGATTGACTCGCCCAGTGCGGTGGCAACACTCTTTTCTTCTCTCAGCAAATGTAGGATGAGGCGAAGTGAGGTTTTCCTTCCGATTCCGGGAAGTTTTGCGAGTTCGTTGACCGCATTTTCCAAAAGGGATGATGAAAATTCATTTTCCATACTGCAAATTTACGCTATTTTGGGGAGAAAACAATATCGGAGCATCGTTAAGTACCGTCTGGGTTGCCGGATTTAATAGGTCTTCAGCGGAGCCATGAAGGCATCAGGAATATGCTCGACATTGAAATTGCTTTCGTCTGGTCCTGTGAGGAGAATGACATCGAATTGGAGTTCTCTGTCAAGACTGAAAAATTTTAAATAGGCATTTGCCGCACTTATCAGATGATTTATTTTTTTTCGGTCGATTACTTGGGTGATATCCTCAATCGGGTGGTTTCGGGTTTTCACTTCTACGATGATTATTCGACCGTTTTTTTCTGCAACGATGTCAATTTCGTTTTTTCCGCATCTCCAGTTTCTGTCACGGATGAGGTAGCCACTTTTGAGAAGTGTCTCAAAAGCGGCTTGTTCTCCTTTCTTTCCGAAAATGTTATGTTGGGCCATTGCCTGCTATTCTTTTTTGCGCAGTATCATCTGACAATTCTTGCAGTCGAACTCTGCTGAAAGGCGAATATCACCGGACGTCAGAGTCAGGTTGTCGGGCAGTGTTTTGGCGTTTTTCTTTTTTAGGCAGCAGCCGAGTTCGCGTCGGATGCAATAGCGCGTTGTCATGACGATTGTATCTGCATCTGTCTGACCTGCCGTTTCCATGGCTTGCTCTATCAGTTTTACACCATGGCTTTTGTAGAACAAAGATGCTGCCTGGTTTGAAACGTTGTCAGCGAATGTAAGGGTTTCACTTGGGAACATTGCATCGGTTTGTTCCGTTCGCCGATAATCGTAGTTGTAGCGTGCGGCGGATGCGTGTTGCAGAGCTTCGATAGCTTTTCTTCGGGCGTCAGTCAGCACGGATGCCGGAATAAAGAGATTGTCTGTGTCTCCTGAATCAAGGGATCTAAGTCGGTATATCGTACTGCCGAGCTTGCCAAACACTTTTTCTCGTGTTGTCCGTTGAGAAGCATCTGCTGTTTGATGTGTATGCACAAATGAAACAGATATTTTTATACCTTGTTCGTCTTTAATATCAATGGCAAATCCTTGGGCGGTTTTGCGACAGAGGATGTCTATGTCAATTTTTCGGACAGCAGAGCGGTCTTTTTTCAAGATGTCGGTAAATGCCTTATCCAAGTTCCTGTAGATTGCCGTCCCTTTAGGAACACTGACTCTCTCTTGTGGGTAGACTGTTTTCCCTTCCACTCGGTTCGCTCGAAAACCATGAAGCAATCCGTCCTTTCCTACAAAAATGAGTCCATCTCCGTTTACAAGTGACTTTTGGGTGTCTATTATTACGGAGTTGCCTTTTGATGAGAGTACTCTGCCAATGTATTCGCCAGTCGATTTGGGAGAATCGAATGAAGCCATTTGCCCGTCAGGATTCCTGTTGTCGAAGAAATAGTGGGTAAATCCTCGATTGAAGCTTTTGTAGAGATCCGGGACAAATTCAGTTGTTACTTTCCCAATGGCGCCTCTCTTGTATCGGTCGGGGTGCTTCTCGCAAATCTTATCAAGGACTTCTGAATAGTAGGCAGTGACGTTTTTAACATATGCCATATCTTTCAGCCTTCCTTCTATTTTCAGAGACGAAGCGCCTGCATCAAGGAGCTCTTCCAAACGGTCGCTTTGATTGAAATCGCGAAGTGATAGTAAATGTTTGTGACTGACAAAAGTGTTTCCGAGATTGTCGGTCAGGTCGTAAGGCAATCGGCAAATCTGGGCGCATTCTCCGCGGTTTGCACTGCGATGGCGATAGGCGCAACTGGCGTGGCAACGACCGCTATAGCTGACGCAAAGTGCTCCATGAACAAAACATTCCAATGGAACGCTGACATGTTGTGATATGGCGTTTATTTCTGATACCGACAATTCTCGAGCCAGCACGATTTGAGAGAATCCAGCCTTT
>USOC01000144.1 GCA_900556245.1 uncultured Prevotellaceae bacterium | reverse complement strand
CAAATCTGAAATTTGGGTGAGATTTTCCGGAATCGGTTCCGGAGTGTGTGCGAAGTGTCCGGTTGCTTCACAGTTGAGCTCGATAACGTTTTTCACTCCCAAAGCACGAAGGAGTTGTGGAATGACAATTCCTCCTACAGAGTTTACAGCATCAACGGCAACTGTAAAATTCGCATTACGGATGGCTTTCAGATCAACAAGCTCAAGGTTAAGTACGCTGTCAATGTGGCGGCGCGTGTATGTTTCATTTCTGAATTCATGTCCAAGTTCGTCGACTTCTGCAAAGGAAAAGTCTTCTTTTTCAGCGATAGCAAGGACTTGTTTCCCTTCTGCATCATTAAGAAATTCGCCATGTTCGTTGAGCAGTTTCAGAGCGTTCCATTGTTTTGGGTTATGGGATGCTGTCAAGATGATACCTCCACAAGCATTTTCCCACACAACAGCTAATTCTGTAGTCGGAGTGGTGGCCAGTCCGATATTTACTACGTCAAATCCCATGCCGGTGAGTGTACCGACTACGATGTCGTTAACCATTTGGCCTGAGAGACGTGCATCTCGCCCGACAACAATGGTGTTGGAAGTTTTTGTTGTGGTCTTGCGGATTAAAGTTGCGTAAGCAGCTGTGAATTTAACAATATCCAAGGGGTTGAGTCCTTCACCCGCTTTTCCTCCGATTGTTCCGCGGATTCCGGAGATAGATTTGATTAGTGACATGATAAAAAATATATAATGGTTCTGTTAGTTTTGTGTTAGTCTTAGTTCTTGCTTTTGAAGTATCTGATGTTATATAAATAAGGAATTACATCAGAGATTTCGCTATACGGACCTTTCTGACTTTTGACAAGGAGGTTGATTTCACAGTCGATACCGACAAAATTCAAAGGAACTTGTAGTCCGTAACCGAATTCGAGCGAGTTGCTTGTTTCTTCTTTGCTGAAGCGGAAAGATGCGCTGCTGGTTGCCATATCATCGTAGTTCCCGCTTGGCGTATCGTCATAGCCGAGTTCATAGCGGAGCAGATTGATTCTGCCAAACCTGAAATAAATCGTCTGATCTTCTTGAGCGCGGTTGTTCTTTCTGTCTCCTGGTTTGATGACCTGCATGTATATGTCACCATCTTCATCGATTTTATAGTATGGTGCATCACTACCGGTTTCAAATACAGTATCGGCCGGAATTTCGTTGATTACTTTCTGGTGGGCAAGAAATGAATTTACAGCTTTTTCTTCGTCGTTGAGCAACTCCGAATAGCTTTTTGTGTCCTTGCAAGCTGTAAGCAACAAGACCGGAATCATGAATATAATTAATCTTTTGAAATTCATAGTTGTACTGCTATTTAACGGTTATTTCTTTAAGAATCTGATGATACGTGTTTATCGCTTCTTGCAACGTCCCGTGGAATTCGCCTCCGGCTGCATTCGCATGACCGCCTCCGTTGAAGTATTTTGCACATAACGTATTGACCGGGAAATCACCTTCCGAGCGCATTGAAACTTTTACGTAGTCTTTCTCTTCACGGAAAAACGTGGACCAAATTACTTCGGGAATAGCAAGAGGCATGTTTGCCAAACTTTCCGTATCGCCGACTTGGTAGTTGAATTTGCGCAAATCGCTTTTGTCAAGAATGGTAAGGGATGCGTGGTGACTTGGGTATAATGTCATTTTTTCTGCAATTGCGTAGCTGTTGAGGCGAAGTCGGCTTTCGCTGCTTGTCCCAAAAGTCAGTTTGTAGATGCGGTCTTTGTCTACGCCTCTCCGGACAAGGTCAGCGACTATGGTGTATAGCTCGGCATGGTTGGAGTTGTATGAAAAGTTTCCAGTGTCAGTCATCATGCCAGTATATATGCATGTCGCAATGTCTTGGTCTATTAAATCAGAAAATTGACAGGCGGTCAGCAGTCGGTAGAGAAGTTCGCAGGTTGATGTCATTTCCGGGTTTGAAATTGTGATGTCACAAAAAGAATCCGGTTTGATATGGTGGTCTATCATCACTTTGCGTGTCTTTGTGCTACTAATCAGGCTTGCCATTGAAGCGAGTCTTTTCAGCCCGTTAAAGTCCAGGCAACAGATGAGGTCTGCATTGCTGATGGTTGATTCCGCTTTTTCCGGATCTTTTACAAAGGAGACGATAGATTCGTATCCGGGGAGAAAAGCCATGTCGTCGGGGACATTATCAGGCGTAACTACAATTGCGTCTTTCCCTAATTTCTTCATAATATGGCAGAGAGCGAGGTTTGAACCGACGGCGTCTCCGTCCGGGGAAATGTGGCAGGTGATTACCGGCTTATGGCAGGCTTCTATTGCGGTTTTAAATCCGTCGAGAAGTTGTGCGTCAATTATATTTTTAAGCATTATCAAATCAATGAGTATGATTTGCAAAGTTATGAAAAATAATGGGAACGAGCGTTTTGTTGTAGATATATTGCTACTGAAAAATAATTAATATATATTTTCAATGCTAAAAAGAATAGGCAAGGTGTCTGAATGGCATATAAATAGACAAAAGGCTACCCACAGGAGCAGCCTTTTGTTCATTTATGTGAAAGAAGTTACATATTCATACCGCCATCAACTTGGATAACTTGTCCTGATACGTATGAAGACATATCAGAAGCCAAGAAAGTGGCGATGTTTGCAACGTCTTCTGGAGTTCCTCCTCTTCTCAATGGAATTTTTTTACACCATTCTTCGCGAATTTCATCGGATAGAGCGGCTGTCATGTCAGTGATGATAAATCCCGGGGCAATGGCATTTGCGCGAATTCCACGAGAACCGAGTTCTTGGGCAATTGATTTTGCCAAACCAATCATACCTGCTTTCGATGCAGAGTAGTTGCTTTGTCCTGCGTTGCCGTGTACGCCAACAACAGAGGCCATATTAATGATGCTTCCAGTGCGTTGGCGCATCATAACCGGTGTGACAGCATGTACAAAGTTGAATGCAGATTTCAGGTTTACACCGATGACGGCATCCCATTGGGCTTCCGACATGCGCATCATTAGTCCGTCTTTTGTGATGCCGGCGTTGTTTACGAGGATATCGAGACGACCGAAGTCTTTTACAACTTCAGCGACAACGTTGTGGCATGCCTCAAAATCGGCAGCGTTTGACGCATATCCTTTAACCTGAACACCGAATGCGGCAATTTCTGCTTCGGTTTTCTTTCCGTTTTCATCGATGACGAGATCGGTGAAAGCGATATTGCAACCTTCTTGTGCATATTTTAGGGCAATGGCTTTACCGATGCCACGCGCAGCGCCTGTAATCAGCGCAACTTTTCCTTCTAATAACTTCATAACTTTTATATGTGTTAAGATTACTGTTAAATTTCAACCAAGAATGCACCACAAGAGTATCCTCCGCCGAATACGGAGAGACCCACTTTTTGGCCGGGCTTGAATTTTTCTATGTTTTGAGCAAAAACGAGGGCACTGCTTGCCGAGCCAGTATTGCCTAATTCTTGTATGTTATTCAAGAAGTGGGAACGATTCTCTTATTTGCCTGATGGCAGATAATGTAGTCGAGTTGTTCTGCTTTCATACCATTAGCTTCACAGACGTTCTCAAGTGAGGAGACAAGGTATTTGCAAGCGTGCATGAAGACATCGCGACCCTCCGGCATGGCAATTCCGTCTTCGTGGGGACGGAGCCTGACTCCTTCAGGCCCTTTGCCAATGTGCCCTAATCCGTGTGTGTATATGGTCTTTATTTCAAAATCGTTGTCGGATGCTCTTTCTTTCGAGAGGAAGAAAGCAACAGCCGCATCTCCCCAGAGATGTCCGCAAACTTTGTCTGTTTCGTTTGCGTAGTAGGTGTTGTGTTCGGAGCATACGATGAGGGCTTTCGTGGCTTTGCCCATAGCGAAATAACCTTCGATTATTTCTAATCCATTGACAAACGAAGAGCATGCGGCGGAAGCGTAAACTGCCTTTGCTTTGTCCATTGAATATTTTCTCTGGGCGATGTGGGCAAGCGTAGCAACGGTGTCGTAGGGGGCGTAAGCTGCAGAAACGATAAGGTCTACATCGGTAACATCGTAGGATAGATGCTTGATTGCATCTTCTATTGCATTTAGTCCCATTGAGTTGTGTCCTTCGTTTGGAGCAGCTTTTGAGCGCGTGCGTATTCCTGTGCGTTGTGTAGAATCCATTCATCGGTAAGTCCGTTCAGATTCAAGAAATGATCATTGTGTACCCTTTCTTCAGGAATGTAAAAGCCGGTGGAGTTGATATACATAAAAATTATTGTTTAATACCGTATAAAATAAAATCGTTTAAGTATTCTTTCAGTTTTTCTTGTTCAATGTCGAAATCCTTGAAATTATCACGAATGTATGGGACATCCAGCCCTTGCATGCAGAGTAACATTACCATAGATGTCTTGTCGACGTGCTTTATTCTGAAAACACCAGAGTCAACACCTTCTTGCAGGATTCTTTC
>USOC01000143.1 GCA_900556245.1 uncultured Prevotellaceae bacterium | reverse complement strand
GCTCAAAAGGAAATACAGAACGCTACTGCTGGGACGACAACCAGCTAAGAAGCTTCATCGAAGAGTTTGGCAAAGGTGATGAAAAAGCAGTGAAGGTGCAACGCTATAAAGGTCTTGGTGAGATGAATCCTGAACAACTTTGGGAAACGACAATGAATCCCGACAACCGCTGGTTAAAACAGGTGCACATTTCCGACGCAGCACAAAGCGACCGCATATTCTCCATGCTCATGGGCGAAGACGTTGCTCCGCGCCGTGAATTCATCGAAAACAACGCATCCTACGCAAACATCGACGCCTAGACATCGACGACCGTATATCATAAAACAGGCAGACGTCCTTCTGGGACATCTGCCTGTTTTCTTATTTACCGACACAGCAACCGTCTCATCGCCGACATCCGCGACGATGGTATGGACGGCAAGGAGCACAAGACTTCGGACAACGTTTCCCTTCGCGCGGACAAACTTGCGGACAGTCAGCGATACGAGGGCAATTGGCAACTCGCGGACAACGCACTGTCGAATCCACAGGACATACGCGCGGACAGTCAGCGACGCGAGGGCAATTGGCAACTCGCGGACAACGCACTGTCGAATCCACAGGACATACGCGCGGACAGTCGGCTACACGAGGGCAATTGGCAACACGCGGACATTGAGCTGAAACTTGCGGGCTGCCGGCTGATATCATGGCAAAAAACGACATCACCATGACAAATAACATCATACACTTTTTCATTGTCTAAATATTTAATTAATAACTGAAGTTACTGTTCGATTTGTCAAGCGGTTCATATTTTCTTCACTCCCGGCTTGGCCAGTTCTACAACATCAAGATCCTTGACCGTTCCGCTGTCGATTGTCATCCGGATTAGCGTACGCACCGCCTGCCAGCCATAGACGCCCGCCGCTCCGGGATTGACATGAAGCAATCCTAACTGACGGTCGTAAATCACCTTCAGAATATGGCTGTGACCTGCCACGAAAATGGTCGGCCGGCGAGACTCCAACTTAAACCTCACACCCGGCGCATACTTACCCGGATAACCGCCTATATGAGTCATGGCCACCTTAACGCCTTCGGTTTCCCAATCCTGCCAGACTCCGAAGCGACGACGCAACGCCATCCCGTCGATATTACCGGCAACGGCACGCACAGGAGCTATCCGCTCCAACTGATCGATCAAATCTTCCGAACCGATGTCACCGGCATGCCAAATCTCGTCGCATTCTGCAAAATGCTGCGCAAAACGATCATCCCAGCAACCATGCGTATCCGATAGTATTCCTATTTTTTTCATCTTCTCAATACAGACTCATCCCCTCCGGACACACGCCGGAAAAAAGACAAGGAATAAACGGCAAAACAATGCCTGAAACAAAGATAGTGAAAGGTGAGTGCAAAATGAATAAAACGCAGTTTTAATTCTTTTGCCGAACCGCATCCTGTCTTATACAAAGAGAGAAATTTAGATGCTAAATAACACCAACTCTTTTTCCAAAACTGACATTTTTGCATTATTTATGTTTTATAACATAAGTACACAACACAACCGTCAGATTTAAATAAAAAATCCGTCATGGTTTACACTTTTTTTATTAAAAAGTATTATACATTTAATTTTATATATCTACATTTGGCAAGCGAATAGAAAATTTTTCATGAAACGTTACTATTCCACCAATCTTGATTCTTTGAGTCAAGTGCCGTGAAATAAACCAAAATTTACCTTGAAAAAACCGCTTTTTTCGAAATATATATGTTTTTATAGATTGTAGATTTAAGCAGAGCCACTGTTGCGAAACAGCGGCTCTGTTGTTTCTCAGAAAGGACTTTGAGAAGAGCTACCCAATTGTAGAGCAACAACTTGACAACTGTTCTTGTTGCTTCATTCTGCTCCGAAATGCTTTCTTGGCATCTCGTTTATGCCGCAAAGGTTATACATTTCTTCCAAAACACATCAAATCATCAAAATGATTTTTCCTCTCTCAGAGCATATTAAAATCATTTATCAGTCGGCTTCATATATCAATTTACCATTTTCTTTATAATTCCAGAACTTACGATAGCAGTTACCTTTCCTGTCATAATATTTCCATTCGCCAAATTCTTTTACATAAAAAGGACGGCTGTTAGTACGATAAGTTACCCATCCTTCCATATTTAGAGTGTCTGCCGTGTAATATCTTACATAGGCTATCGAATCGGGGGTTTCTTCAATATCATAATCCAGTATAGAAGCGACGTTATCATTAATTCTTAAACTATCAAACACCAATTGCATATTTTCTCGTGGAAAGTGATACACCTTGTTGATACCTCGTATTGTATCTATATTGATTGGTGGCTCAAACTCCATGCAAGCATAATCACACCATTTCTTATCCTCTGATACATACTGCCATAGTTTTACTGCATGATTCCAATACTCAAGCACATAGTTCAAATCCGTGCATTTAATCAAATGCACAAAATGACCGCGATACTTGTACACACCCGGTTGCTGCTCAAAGCCTATTTCCGATAATGATTCTGGGAGCTTTTTATTCTGTTCTGCATAGTTATCTATTCTTTGGACTATTTCGTTGCGTATTCGTTCATCTAATTTATCATAGTCCGGCTCATAACCCATAAACAGCTGTGGGTAAAATGCAAGAAACACAAACCAGACAAGGAATAATATCAAGATTATCCCAACAATGATTCCCAATATCTTGCATACCCTTTTCTTCATTTGTCATTCTTCTCATTTTGAACCGCATCATTTTCTATTATTCGGCTCTTCGAAATACACGCACCAATATACAAACAATAGACGACATATTAGATTCATCTCATCTATTTTTCGAGGTTATTCCGAAGATTTTTCGTAATTTTGGCAGTAAACCGCATAACTGATTAACAATATGAATAAAATCATAGCTAAACGCCACTTCTCGGAAAAGGTGGTGGAATTGGTGGTAGAAGCACCGCTGATTGCGCGTTCGCGACGTGCCGGACACTTCGTGATTGTCCGCGCCGACGAGCATGGCGAACGCATTCCGCTGACGATAGCCGACGCCGACACAAAAGCAGGGACAATAACACTTGTCGTCCAAGCCGTTGGAAAGTCTTCCTGCAAAATTTGCGCCAAGGAAGTCGGAGAATCGCTCCACGACGTGGTCGGACCTCTCGGACAGGCCACCCACATCGAGCGCGTAGGCACAGTCGTCTGCTGCGGAGGTGGTGTCGGCGTAGCGCCATTGCTGCCAATCATCCGGGCGATGAAGGCTGCCGGCAACCGCGTGGTGAGTGTACTGGCCGGCCGCACAAAAGACCTGATTATTCTCGAAGAGGAAGTGCGCAAATCGAGCGACGAAGTGGTCATCATGACAGACGACGGCTCTTACGGAAACAAAGGACTGGTGACCAATGGCGTTGAAGACGTAATCAATCGCGAAAAAGTCGATTTGGTAGTGACAATCGGACCGGCAGTCATGATGAAATTCGTCGCACTGCTTACGAAAAAATACGACATTCCGACCATGTGCTCACTCAACACGATTATGGTCGACGGTACGGGCATGTGTGGCGCCTGCCGCGTTACGGTCGGCGGAAAGACAAGATTTGTCTGCATCGACGGTCCGGAATTCGACGCCCACCAGGTGGACTTCGACGAAATGCTGATGAGGCTTCATGCCTATGACAATGAAAACAAATAATCCGAAATGCTGACAGATATGGACTCTAAAGAACTGCGTGCCGCCCATCGGGCAGAACCTTGGCGCGAAACCCTTCGAAAATCAAAAAGCCCCAAAGAGCGCACAGCAACTCCTCGCGTGAAAATGCCGGAACTCTCTCCGCAACACCGTGTCACTTGTAATGAAGAAGTAAACTGCGGACTTACCGCCGAGATGGCTGTTGTCGAAGCGTCAAGATGCCTCGACTGTCCGGATCCGCAATGCGTCACTGGTTGTCCGGTAGGAATAGAAATACCCACATTCATCAAGAATATCGAGCGGGGCGACTTCCACGCCGCCGCCATGACCCTCAAAGCCACCAGTGCGCTGCCCGCTGTCTGCGGACGTGTATGCCCGCAAGAGAAGCAGTGCGAAAGCCGCTGCGTCTACCACACGATAATGGGCAAAGACGCTGTTGCAATCGGCTATCTCGAACGCTTTGCAGCCGACTCCGAACGCGAAAGCGGAGCATCGGACATGCCGGAAATGCTTGCCCCGAACGGCATTCGGATTGCCGTTGTCGGCAGCGGTCCCGCAGGACTGGCCTTTGCAGGCGACATGGCGAAATTCGGATATGAAGTAACTGTCTACGAGGCTCTTCATGAAATCGGAGGAGTCCTGAAATACGGCATCCCTGAATTTCGCCTGCCAAACGACATTGTCGACGTCGAAATAGACGGTCTGAGAAAAATGGGCGTCAGATTTGAAAGCAACTGCATCATCGGCAAGACCCTGT
>USOC01000142.1 GCA_900556245.1 uncultured Prevotellaceae bacterium | reverse complement strand
CGGATAGAACACTTTTTCGCCCTAATTGTTCAAATTTCATCAAAATATTCAGGAAAATAGTGCCACAATCGTTCGCTGAACTCATAACACCCCTCTGCCGGCCGACAAACTGCAAACAAACATACCAGACAATTTTCAGCAATCGGCACAGCCGAAAAAGCAAGTATACGACGACCTACACCGACACACACCGGACTGGACGCCCCACCCCGCAGCCACGGGTTAACCTGTCTCCTTGCCATCGAGCTGGATTCCGAATAAACGCTCAGGCACGAACTCCGCCACCCGGAAAGCCGGACCGACACTACCCTCACGCAGCCCATCGGCAGCTCTATGACCGCCACTCCTTCCCTATCGACTGTCACACGGCACTTCGACGAGATTTCCTCCACCGCCAAATCGGCAATCGGTGCCTCAGACAGAATCCGCATATACCAATCTTCCATTTCGCGGCTCAACAGCCCGTCGAGATCAACCCCGTCTTCGCGCTCGACCTCACAATTACGCAATCCCTGATAAAACCCTTTGCGCTTTTTCCACTCTTCAAGCATCTCTTCTGCCGTCAGACTAACCCACCCTGAAACCTGTCTCATTTTCTCTCGTTTTTACCGCAAATTTAGGATGCCCCTGTTCCCTCTTTCCGGAAAAAAGAGAAATTACGCACCCTTTCCGGACTTTATTTCTGACGAAGATGAGAATATTTCCTTTTCATATTGCCATACTGACAAATATTTGTAAATTTGCAAAATATTTTATCGCTTTATGGAGAAGGTAACAATCGACGATAAGGTGTTTGTACCATACATAACAAACGACCGAATTCAGGCAAGAATAAAAGAAGTGGCCAACCAGATTAAAAACGACTGCGAAGGCAAAAACCCGCTTTTCGTCTGCGTGCTCAACGGCGCATTCATATTCGCCGCTGACTTGTTCCGCCAAATCGAATTCCCGGCTGAAATAGCATTTATCCGCTTCAAGTCTTACTGTGGAACGGAATCCACAGGAAACGTAAAGCAGTTGCTCGGACTCGACACCGACATCGAAGGACGGACCGTCGTCATTGTAGAAGATATCGTCGACACAGGATTCACCGCCCGCCAACTCGTCGATGAACTGAAGAAAAGGAATCCGGCAGAAATACGGTTTGCGACACTCCTGCAAAAACCGGACTCCGCAAAAGTCGATGTAAAAGTCGACTACTGTTGCTTCGAAATCCCTTCTAAATTCATCCTCGGCTACGGTCTCGACCTCGACGAAAAAGCGAGAAACCTCAAAGACATATACATACTTGAATGTAACAAGTAACAATTTAATATAAGCCCGATGCTTCGCCGCAGACATGCGGCAAAGCATTTTTTTAAATCTACAATAATTATGTTCAACATTGTTATTTTTGGAGCTCCGGGATCCGGGAAAGGAACCCAAAGCGAAAATTTGATTGAAAACTACGGTTTGTTTCACATTTCTACCGGCGATGTGTTGCGAGATCACATCAAAAGAGGCACAGAACTCGGAAAAATTGCGGATTCCTACATCTCAAAAGGATGCCTGATTCCAGACAATCTGATGATTGACATCCTCGCAGACATCCTCGACAACACCCCACAAGCCCGCGACGGAGTAATCTTCGACGGATTTCCCCGCACAATCGAGCAGGCAAAAGCTCTCAAGAATATGCTGGCTGAAAGAAACGCCAAAGTGGATGCCGTGGTCGGACTGCAAGTAGACGACGAAGAACTCGTCAAACGCCTGCTCAAAAGAGGAGAAGAATCCGGACGTAGCGATGACAACCTCGAAACAATCCGGAAACGCCTTGAGGTCTACCACTGCCAAACCCTGCCGCTGCAAGATTTCTACACTGAAGAAGGCGACTATCTTGCCATCAAAGGGACCGGTGCGGTCCGCGAGATCTTCGACAGACTATAATCGGCCGTCAAGGAACAGAGCGGCCGCTTACCTTCCCGTTTCACCTTCAAAAAAAAGCCGCCTGAATAAGTCTGTCCGCATCGCTGAGCGATGCGGACAGTTTTTTGATTTCATGACGAATTTGCAGAACAACACAATCAGATTTATTTCATAAATTTGCAAAAAATCATGACTGTCAAACAAAAATGAAACCCCTCACGACACTCCTTTGCTTAATATGCCCCTTCATTTTAAGTGCCGTCGATTTCAGACTGACCGGAATTGATGGAGTAGAATTCACACTAAAACCAAACAGCAAACCGACGATTCTGTTTCTCTTCAACTCGGAATGCGACGCATGCTCCAGAGCCGCACAAAGACTGCTCATCTCCGACACGATAAAATCCGCATCCCCCAGAATCGCCGCCATCGCCCTATACGAAAACGAAGACAAAAGCAAAAAGAAACCAAGCATATGGCCGCAAAACTCCAATCTTCGCGCCGACACCCGAGGAGAAGTTGTCGACTCAGACTCCCTGACTTTCGAGTCAGTCCCGGCATTCATCCTGCTTGACGAAAACCTCAACGTCCGGCACTCCACAATTTCGCTCAACGACCTGCAGCGCTTCATGACAGAAAAGAAGTAGTCCTTTCCATAAAAAAACACTTTCGGAACACTTTTTAAATCAACCGCCCGACACCTGTCGCAGCAAAAATTTGTAATTTCGCACAAAAAGGAACACAATGAAACTTCGAATCCTACTGGCTTCCATCGCCATTTCCATCGCAACGACCATTTCTGCTCAGTCTGTGCCATTCTTCGACACGGCCAGACCTGAATCAATTCTGACTTTCGGTATCCGCGCAGGACTAAGTTCATCCGGTATCTCCACAAACTACACTGCCTTGCAACCCGAACTCATACAAAGCAACTTCTATTGGCGCTCCGGATTTCAAGCAGGAGGTGTTGCAGACCTGAATATCCGAAAATTCCTTGCCCTGCAAGTGGGATTGTTCTGGGAAAACAGAAGCTACGACAGCTCCATGATGGCGGCGACCGCACAAGAAGACTATATGGGCAGCCTGTTTGCCCACGCACGGTTCAACTACATCAGCATCCCCGTCCTGCTGTCATTCCGCTTCAACATCATTCCACAGGCAACCTGGTCGGTCGACGCAGGATGCTATTGGGCTCACGGAATCAGCGGGAAAAAGAAAATGGACAGCTACATCGCTTTCGGAGAGGAAGAAGGGCAGCTCGTATTCGACCATCAGATTTCCCGTCCCGACTACTTCGACGCCGACCCGAAAGAATTTCTTTCGGTCAATCGCGCAGACCTTGGTATCAAAGTAGGGACAGGGCTGACTGTCCTGCAACGGTATGTAATCAGCGTCTACTACCAAAGAAGCCTCCGCAACATTGCCAAGAATTTCGACGGCGGACCCCACTATAAACTCCGGAACTGCTGCTGGAGCGTCAACCTCGGATACAACTTCTGACTTTTCCCCATTCATCGAAACTTCCATAAATATGAAAAAAATACATCAATCTCTGACTGAATTGGTAGGCAATACGCCCTTATTGGAACTCTCCGCCATCGAAAAATCCGAAAATCTGAAAGCAAAAATAGTAGCTAAAATCGAATGCTTCAATCCCGGAGGAAGCGTAAAAGACCGCGTAGCGCTATCAATGATTGAAAACGCTGAAAAAGAAGGGAAAATCACGCCGGGCGCGGTAATCATCGAACCCACAAGCGGAAATACCGGCATCGGCTTGGCGTGGGTGGCAACCGTCAAAGGCTACAAACTTATCCTGACGATGCCGGAAACAATGAGCCTCGAACGCAGAAAACTGCTAAAAGCGTTGGGCGCTGAAATCAGACTGACTCCCGGAAAAGATGGAATGAGCGGTGCAATCCGGGAAGCAGAACGTCTGCACGACACTACGCCGGGCTCCATCATCCTGCAACAATTTGCGAATCCGGCAAACCCGATGGCACATCAGCTCTCCACCGGCGAGGAAATCTGGAAAGACACCGATGGAGAAGTGGATATTTTCGTGGCGGCTGTAGGAACTGGCGGTACGCTCTCCGGAACGGCGGCTGCATTGAAAGCCCACAAGCCGACTGTCAAAGCCGTAGCTGTCGAACCACTCGAATCACCTGTCCTATCGGGAGGCACACCGGGCCCGCACAAAATTCAAGGCATAGGCGCCGGATTTGTGCCCGAAAACTTCCGGCGGGAAATGGCAGATGAAGTCCTGCAAGTCAGCGGCGATGATGCCGCCACCGCCTCTCGGTTGCTCGCGGCGAAAGAAGGTCTGCTCGCCGGCATTTCCGCTGGAGCGGCACTGCATGCGGCCATCGGTATAGCCCGCCGCCCGGAAAACGAAGGAAAGATGATTGTCGTCCTGCTGCCCGACACGGGAGAGCGCTACCTGTCGACCGACCTGTTTTTTTAAATACTAAAAGGTTTTTTCAAATTCATAGACTTCATCGCCTGCCTCAATGCGCAAAATCTTCAACTCCGGATGATTCCAGATTGCGCTGACATCAAACGAGGCATAGACGCGACGCTCAAACGTGG
>USOC01000141.1 GCA_900556245.1 uncultured Prevotellaceae bacterium | reverse complement strand
AGATTTTCGGCCAGTTCTTCTTCCGTATTTATCCGGGAGAGGGTGTTTCGCGAACTAAGATCCTGGCGGCTCACTATAAGGTTGGCGCTTCCAACGAACCTCCGGTAGCCGATGTCGAGGCACCGACTTGGGCGGCAGAACCTGCTTGCGGGGATGTGACCGACCGTTCGGCTACAATTCGTGTGGCAGTTAAGGACAATAGCGGTTCGGCTGTTGTAACAGTCAGCGCAAACAACGGTTTCAATCCGGTTGTTAAAACGGTGAAAGCCGATGGCTCAGAACAAACGATTGAGTTGACAGGTCTTGTTCCCTCTACTCCATACGTAGTCACGCTTGCCGTTGTGGATGCAGCCGGTAATCCTGGGGCGGAAGAAAAAACGCTTTCTTTCACGACCTTGGAGGAAATGGCGCTTGATGTGCTTTATGTCCGTATACCCATGGCGGCTGAGGATTGGAACTCGACATCCGAAGTCCCCTATCGTCCGACAGGTGATGTCTTGATTTCTGTGCTTGCAGACAACCGCTTGAAGTTTACAGTGACTTTGGGCGAAGATCGCACCGACTTTATAGAGACACTGCTTTATATTCACGGATTCGAAGAAGGCGTAAAGCTGGAGAAGGTGGCAGACAACACCTATGGATATAAAACAGCGAAATCGGTTACGGACCGGAATGCCCAGATGTTCTTCCACATGTATTTCGTTTATCAGGGAGGTACATCCACTTTTGCCGCCAAACCGTTTGTCCCCGGCGACGGTTCCACATCCGGCGTCTGCTCGCTTGATGCAGATACGCTGTGGAAAGCGTATGGAAGTCAAGGCGTGCTGCGCATAGAAGGCGCGGCAGGAAAGCAGGTTGCCGTATATGCCCTGTCGGGCAAGGCTGTCTTCTCCGCTGAGGCGGTTGGGGAAGTCGTTGATGTTGAACTTCCACAAGGTGTCTATATTGTAGTCGTGGAAAACAAAGCTGTGAAAGTTGTCCTTTAAGGGTTTTCCCTTTTTAGGTTAGCGATATCAATTGCGCTCGGTCTTTGTGGTCCGGGCGCAATTTTTTTTAGGGATGCCAGATGGTTGCGATTGTAAAAAAATGTATATAATACAAAATTAAACTTTCATTCATAGAAAAAGGGGAAGTTTCATTCGTATTATGTGAAAAATTAAAATTAGTTTTGTGATGCGAAATACCTTAAGTGATAGGCAGTTTTGTTTAAAGAGAGAGACATATAGACTGTAAAGAGCTTTGAGTGTTAAAATTTATACAGGAAAAAGCGTGATGAAAGTTTTTGACTGTTAAATTTTAACATAGTAAAATAGTGTTTCGTAGAAACGGAAGAATGAGAGATTAAACCTAATATAAACAAACTAAAAGTAATTATGAAAAAACAGCTATTGCTTCTGTTATTTTCCCTCTTTGCGGTAGTGGGTTATGCCCGCACTGTAACGGGTGTGGTTACTTCTGCAGCCGACACATATCCGGTAATCGGAGCGTCGATTCAGGTAGATGGGACAACACGCGGTACGGTGACCGACCTTGACGGAAAATTTTCGATTGAGGTGGAGGATAATGATGTCCTCGTTGTTAGTTACGTCGGAATGACTTCCCAAAAGATTAAAGTGGGCGGTCAAAGCGTAATCAATGTAGTGTTGCAAGACAATTCACAAGTCCTTGAGGAAGTCGTGGTGACAGCCATGGGCCAAACTCAGGAAAAGAAAAAACTGAACTTCGCCGTTCAGTCGCTGAATGCCGACGACGTGTCAG
The DNA here is from genome assembly GCA_900556245.1 of uncultured Prevotellaceae bacterium. Taxonomy (GTDB): domain Bacteria; phylum Bacteroidota; class Bacteroidia; order Bacteroidales; family Muribaculaceae; genus Limisoma. Next base: position 2,770 of record USOC01000141.1, on the reverse strand, counting down.
CCGGACAATCAGCCAACTTTGCGAACAGCCTTCAAGGAAAGGTCGCAGGTCTGCAGGTGTCGACCGGCGGTAGTTCTCCAAACTCCTCGACTCAGGTCGTAATCCGTGCCATTTCTTCCATCAACACCGCACAGAGCAATGAGCCTCTCGTGATTGTCGACGGGATGCCTATCCGAGGAAGCGGTTCCAGCCTTGGCGATTTGAACCCGAACGACATTGAAAACATGAGTGTGTTGAAGGGTGCGGCCGCATCAGCTCTTTACGGTCAGGAAGCAGCCAACGGCGTTATCATGATTACCACAAAGCGCGGTAAGGAAGGGTCGTTGAAGGTAAACGCGTCCGGCAGCTGGGAAATTTCCAACGCTATGCACACGCCGGCGATCCAGGACCAATTCATCGGAGGTGCCGGAGGTTTCTATAAGGAAAATGCCGTTGGCGGATGGGGTCCGTACCTGCCTGCCGGCGACCACATCTATGACAACGTAGGTAATTTCTTGGGAACAGGTTTCTTGCAGAAATACGACTTGTCAATTTCAGGTGGCAGCGAGAAATTCAACGCATATGCTTCTGCCAGCATGTCTCCCATTTATGGCTGGTCCATCAACCGTGACATGTCCGATTACGTGACTAAAGAAGGCCGTCCGAACTGGAGCAGCCGTTACGACAACTGGGAGGCTCTTTCCGACGAAGAAAAAATAAGTGCTGCCGTATCTCCTTATTTCGGTCGCTATATGGACAAGAGCGAGACAGAGAGCACGCGTATGATTATCAACGGTCAAATCAGCTACGAGCCGATTAAGAACTTGGTGTTTACCGGTAAGGTCGGATACGATAAGGGTTTCTCCAACTATGAGTCGTACACAGTTCCTCGTTTTGTCAAGAGCGACTTTAAAGATCCGGAAAGCAGCGCATTTGCCGACTATAAATACAAATTTGGATCTTATACTTTCCAGCCGTCCAACAGCTCGCAGCTGACAGCCCAGATTCTTGGTACATATAATATTACATTTGCCGAGGACTACACGTTGAACGTATTGGCGGGAGCCGAGTATAAGGAAAACAGAGGCGTTTCCGCTTCCATCGCCGGACAGGAATTCCTGTTGGCCGGAGACTTCTACAGCTTTATGAACACCAATCCGGAACTGCTGACAATGAGTGGAGACTATCCTATCAATATGAGCCACACAAAACGTAACAAGTTCGGCTATTTCGGTGAATTGCGTTTCGACTATAAAGGTATGGCGCTTTTGTCGGTTACCGGCCGTTAGGACGGTTCGTCGACACTTGTGCATGTTGACCCGACCTATTTCTATCCGTCTGTGACAGGAGGTATCATTTTCTCCGAATTGTTCAAACTGAGCAATGACTGGTTCTCATACGGTAAGATTCGCGGTAACTGGGCAAAAGTTGGTAAGGACGCACCGGCATACCGATTCACAACTTCTTACAAGAACTGGGAAGTGTTCCCTGACGGTGGATGGGGTATCGATGCAACGACTGCCGTAGCAACCGAACTTGAGCCTGAAATGACAAGCTCTTGGGAGGTCGGCGCCGATTTGCGTTTCTTCGATTCTCGCACACGTTTGGACGTGGCATGGTATTCGACAACAGTCGACAACCAGATTGTGACTGTCCGCGTATCTCCGACTTCGGGAACAATCCTTCAAACACGTAACGAGGGTGCTATCGAGAACAAGGGTCTTGAAGTGACTTTCGGACAAGATAATATTCGTACAAAAGACATCAACTGGACTGTAAACGCGAACTTCTCATTCAACCGCGGTAAAGTGGTCGCTCTCCCTGAAGGCGTTTCCGAAATCCAAGGTACGCAGTACGGAGATATCTTCTCGTCAGCATATCTGAATGGTTCGACAACGGCTATCTCCGGTAAGGACTATCAGCGCACTCCGGACGGACAAATCATCTGTAACGAAGACGGTTATCCGTTGATTAACCCGGCAAAGGGTAATCTGATCGGTAACCGAGAAGCAGACTGGCTGCTCGGTCTTGGCTCGACCTTTACCTGGAAAGACCTTTCAGTTTCGTTCTTGTTTGACGGCCGTTGCGGTGGTGACGTTGTCAACGTTACCCGTCGCGGTTTGAACAGCAATGGTATGGAAAGCCTGCTGACAAAATATCGCAACCACGAGGTGCTTGTCAAAGGCGTTGTGGCTCAGGCTGACGGAACTTATGTTCCCAACACGACTCCGGTCATCATGGACAGCAACTTTATTTCAAACTACTATAACAACGTATCTTCCAACTTCATTGAAGATGGTTCATACATTCGTTTGAGCTACGTTACTGTCGGATACGACTTCTCTCGCTTCCTGGCAAAGAACTGTCCGATCAAGGGCTTGAAGTTTGCCGCAACAGGACGTAACTTGTTCCTTCTTACGAAGTATACCGGAACCGACCCGCAGATTCTTGCAGGGACAGGTGGTGGTACAGGTTCTGCCGGTATCGACAACTACAGTGTGCCGAGCACCCGCAGTTTCAATTTCTCACTTAGTGCTACATTCTAATATAAAGATCTGAACAGTATGAACAAACTGAAATTAATAGCCATGTCGGTGCTTGCCGGAGTAATGACAACCGGTTGTGTCGATATGCTTGACGATAACGAAAATCCCGACAAGGCGGCAAGTATTACCGCAGAGGTGGGATTGCCGGTTGTAGTATATTATGCGGCGCAGACCAACTATGACCACGCCGAATACAACGTCTACTTGTCGCAGTGTCTCACGACGACGGGTAAAAGTGCCACAGG
>USOC01000140.1 GCA_900556245.1 uncultured Prevotellaceae bacterium | reverse complement strand
CGTACTTTCACGATGTTGAGGGTCACTTCCGTCACTGTGCCGTTTGCTCCGTGCTTCTCCATGATAATCCAGTCGCCGGGACGCACCATGTCGTAGACATTGATTTGCACGCCGGCCACAAGTCCCATAATCGAGTCTTTGAACACAAGCATCATGATGGCTGCGGATGCACCCAACCCGGTGAGCACGACGCTGGGTTCCTTGTCGAGCAGGACGCTGACGGCAAGAATGCATCCAATTGCGATGACGATGATTTTCGCTGTTTGGTAGAGACCTTGCAAGGGTCTGCGCTTCAATGATTCGGTTTCGGACGCAATGATCTGAAACGACGATATGAATGCGTTTACAAGCTGTACGCTGATTGCAATGATGAGGACCAGGCACAGCTTGTTGACAACGCTGAACGTAAACGGTTGGCTGCTGAGCAGCAAAGGCAGGAAAATGTATGCCGTCAGAACCGGCAGGAGAATGCTGGCAAACTTCACCACACGGTCGTTTAGCAGATGGTCGTCCCATGTGATGCTGGTTTTCAGTGTGAAATGCCGAATTGCAGGGAAAATCAACTTGCGAAACACCAGATAGACAATCAGACACGCTGCCGGAATTGCCAGTATTGCAATGAGTCGCTGAGTGTCGGTCAGTTGACAGTCGAAATTGACCAATGTATCCGATGATAATCCTTCCAGCATAATTGATGTGGTCTATTTCTTGTCGGCAAATTCGTTTTTATAATCAATAGCTATTCTCGGACGACGCATTGCCCGGATAATGAGATAAATGCCGGCAATGATAAAAGGCACGCTGAGCCATTGCCCCATATTAAGCACCATGTCGTCCTCAAAAGCCTCTTGCGAGTTTTTGATAAACTCAATCAAGAACCTGCATGTGAACAGCACGAAGAAAAATATTCCGGTGATAAGTCCTTGGCGTTCCTGTGCATTCCGTTTCCAGTAGAGGAACATCAGGATTCCGAAGAGAGCGAAATAGCAGAGGGCTTCGTAGATTTGTGTCGGATGGCAAGCCACCAGATGACCGTATTCGTTGCACATTTGTATCCATTCTTTGGAGTCGACAAAGTAGAAACCCCACGGCAGTTGGGTTACATGTCCGAATATTTCCGAGTTAAAGAGATTGCCCAAGCGAATCAGTCCGGCTACCATTGCTACCGGCACTACAAGCCGGTCGAGCGTCCATAGCGGGTTTCGTTTGGTAACGCGGTAGGAGAAAATCAGTATACCTATGAAGATGGCAATGGCACCACCATGGCTGGCCAGTCCGCCTTCCCAAATCTTGAATATTTCGGCAGGATGTTGTGAGTAGTAGTCCCATGCATAGAAAAATACATGTCCCAGACGGGCGCCGATGATTGTGCATATGACAACGATGATGAAAATCGAATCTACCCAAGCGCTTTTTTCGCCTTCGTGTTTGAACATTTTCGAGAGGAGGATGACACCAAGAATAAATCCAATGGCAAACATGGCACCGTACCATCTGACAGTGACCGGCCAAGAGATTAAATTCGGATCGAAATGCCAAGTTATGAAATTTAAGAATTGATTCAGCATAGTCTTGAATGTTTATAAGTCTACAAATTTACTGATTTTTGGCGAAAAGGCATAGCTTTGCGCCGATTAATGTCGTCGGAGCATTTTCGGAATGCGCGGGAACATTTTTCGGAAGCGAGTCAGGTGGAGCGATACGCTTCCTCCTGCAATTACGAGGGTAACGGCCACGATAATCAGAACAAGACCGACCGACTGGCGGAGAGTCATCGTCTCGTTGAAGACAGTGATTCCGAATATGATTGCCGTGACGGGCTCCAGCGCGCCGAGTATGGCGGTCGGAGTCGAGCCAATGTATTGGATGGCGCTTGTCGTGCAAAGAAACGAAATCGCTGTCGGGAAAACAGCCAACGCCAGCAGACAGCCCCAAAGATACCATTGCGAAGGCATTGTCAGCGTACCGAGCCAGAGCAGGCGTCCGATGAAGAGCGTCAGTCCGAACAGCAGAACGTAGAATGTGATTTTCAGCGTCGGTACGTCTTTGATGGAAGGCTGGTTGACTCCGACGAGATAAATGGCGTAGGATAGCGATGATGCGAAGACGAGCAAGGTGCCGGTCAGGCTGAGTACGGAGCCGTCACCGTTTTTGTAAAGCAGTCCGATGCCAAGAAGCGCCATGACCATGCAGACGGCAGTGGCAATGGAGAGCCGCTCTTTGAAGACGAATGCCATGATTAAAGCGACCATAATCGGGTAGACGAACAGCAATGTTGAGGCAATACCCGCATCCATATACTGATAGCTGAGGAACAGAGACAGAGATGACAGAGAGAGCAGAATGCCGTAGGCCACCAATGGCGGAATTTGTCGTCGCTCGACTTTGAAGCTTCTGCCGCGGGCTTTTAGCATGATTCCCAAGATAGGGATTGCGAAAAGGTATCGGAAAAAGAGGACAGAGTCGGGGTCCATGCCATCGTTGTAGAGGGGGAGTGCAAAGAGCGGGTTCATGCCATAGGTGGCAGCCGCTATCGCTCCTAAAATATAGCCTTTTGCTTTTGCGTTCATATTCTATTTTTGGGTTTGATGAAATTTTGCGTGCAAAGGTACAAAATCAGAAAGTAATGGAGAGCCGACAGGCTGATAAAATTCGTGAAAACAGGTTGTCGTCGAGACGGGGCGGAGCTTATTCAGAGAAGCCCCCAAAAAGTCCTGCATAAAACTTTTAGGGAGCCTCTCTCTGCCTTCGTCAAGTTCCTGAATACCGGTCAGACAGCGATTTTTTTGCCTGTCTTGAAAATGACCGCCCCATTCTGACCGATTTTGCAGTCGCTCGATTCCGGTCTGTTTTCCGCTTTCACGACTAATTTAATGGTGTGCTTTCCGTGTGTCAGTCCAAAGATATGGTAGATAATGGCATTTTTATGTTCATGGTTTCCATAGTTGTAGTAGCAGTCTATCGTACGCTTGAAAACGCCATCTACATATACGTCGGCTTTTCCGCCGTCTTTCACCCACCATCCTTGGAGTGCAGCTCCCGTCCCTTCAAAAGTAAACGAAATTTCGCTGCCATTCTGAGTGCTGAAGAGTGTGTTTCCGTCGTTTTCCCACTTGCCTGCCGTTTCCCAATACTTCTTGTCGTCAATTGAGACATGCTTGTCAAAAAGGACGTCAGGGAATGCGTTTTCAAACGCTAAGGCCTTTGGCTCCTGCGGAGTGAAGCAGAGATATTCGTCCGTTACCTGCCCTCCGTGCTGTTTAACATGTTGTTCGATGTAGTAATAGGTTCTGTCGACAGCTTTTTTCAGGGTGTAATCTGTATGGGAAAACAGAGTGTCCTGTAGAGAGGCGAGGACATCTTTATAGGGTTTCGGGAATGCCTCAAACCCATTTATGACCCCTAATATGCCTAGCGCACTTGACGGATTGCAATCGGAGTCCTGACCACACCGTGTCGTGATTTCCATCGTTTTATCGATGTCGTTTTCTCCGTAGAGCAGTCCCAAGACGATATAAGCTCCGTTTAGTTTGGCATCTATATTGTAGGGTATGCCTGCTCCGCAAATATCCACGTGTCCCCATTTGTCTTCCAAATTCCGCCACGTCTGCTTCCAGTCATCCGGATATTGTTTGTGCCAGGAAATCACGTCTTTCACAATCTTGTAGTATTCAGATTCTGTCGGTATGGAAAGTAGTGCTTTGTCTATGATGGCCGCGATATCGTTTTGTAGAAACGCCTCTGCGTACATTGCCGCGACAAAAGCGCCACCATACACACCATCGCCATAGTTCATAATGTGCCCTATCTTATCAGCCTGTTCGTTTGCGTACAGGGGCATTCCCGGGCAAATCATGCCAATATAATCCGCTTCTATCTGAAAGTCTATGTCGTCTGCGTGATAGTTGAATTCGGGATGACCTGACTGAGGAGGGAAAATGCTGTCGTAGTAATTTTTGCGTGCCTGGGCATTGGCATGCCAGAGACGATAGCGAGAAGCCGCAAACAGTTTTTGGTAAATTTTAGGGTCAGCATTCATCCCGTATTTATCCATCACGCCGAGCAGAGTCATCTGGACATAGAGGTCGTCTTCCCATTTGGCATTTTCTATCTGACGAGGCTCCCAGCGTATGGAGTCTTCTATTATTTTGCCCAATGATTTGAATTCTGTAGGGGCGCCATAAGCGACGCCAATCATTTTTCCGGCCCATCCGCCGGCTATCTTGTCCATCAGAATAGTTTTTTCGAAACGGACTGTAGCCGGTTTTTTAGAGCAGCTGACCAGTAGGGAAGAGCTGACCAGACAGCTCAAAAATAAAAATACAAGAGATTTAGTTTTCATATAAATTGGTTAAAAATAATGGTTAAACGCTTGGTGCCTGAAGTTTGCCAACTGATTGGTTGTGGGCGGTACTCAGAACTTTTGACCGAGCATATAGATAATGGGAGGTTTTATACTCGATTACATACGCTGCATCTTGTCTTTGGCTTCAATAAGAAGATGTATGTAGGTCTGCATAAAAAAGTGAG
>USOC01000139.1 GCA_900556245.1 uncultured Prevotellaceae bacterium | reverse complement strand
ATAGAAAGTCTGGCCGACATATTGCGACAAGTCTACTTCGAAAATCTGCCAATTGTCTTCGGCCAATCTGATTTTATCGACAACAGTGAACGACTCGGGCGAGGCATCGGTTGTCGATATGCAAAGTTCAAATTCCTCCGCATACATAGACGCGTAAGTACGCGCCGAGAAACGCCACACGTAGTTGTCGCGCACAACCTGAGCCGGCGATATGAGCCATTTGTCGGCCTGCGCACGCTGCGGAGAGAAGAACACGGCCATCTTTTCGCCCGTCGGCGGAACCATCCGTCCGTCGCCCGGAGCCATTGCCGGCACTGTTTTGAACGGATTGAACACAATCGGAGCAATTGCCGTAGGCGCAGAAGCCGTTCCGGAACCGGGGAATGAAACAAGCGTTTGTCCGCCATCATAGGAAATGCCATAAGTCGGCATTTTATCATTGTCAATCGAAATCCATCCGCCAAACGCACCGACTGCGAAATCTTCATATGCCTCAAAACTGTCTCGGAAGCCAAGATTCTGATTCCACTTGACGGAAAGATTGACAAGCGAACCGTTTTCCGCCTGGTCGACAGTGATGTTGTAGGGCGTGATGATGCGCTCCACAAGCGACACCTTTTCTGTCTTGTCAGCATCCACCTGCAATTCAAGATTGAACTCTTCAAACATCTCATGGCTGCAATTGGCAATATACGACCCTTTCTTCAGAGAGGGCACTACCGCCTTACCATCCACAACAGGCACGTCATACTCGCCACCCGTTGCCTTATCAAGCAGACTGACGCTCAATCCCTCCGGGAAAATGCCATTGTTCGTAGATACTTCCATCGTCAATTTGGCATAATCGTCAGCCTTGATGGAAATAGGCAGTTCCGACATTTCGCTGGTGCCGGTCTGATAGACGGCTTTCACGCCAAGCGTATAGTTGCCGGCATCCAGCCCTTTAAACAGCCACGTCGTTTCGGCGGTCTTTCCCTTGGACACCCCATTGAGGAAAACCTCATATTTTCCGCCGGCGGCCGCCGCATTCGCCATCACTCGCCGCGCCTTAAAAAGAGCTTTGACCGCAGCCTCATCCTCAGGCACACCGACAAAGAAGTCGTCGACCATCAGCATAAACGCACCGCCTCTCTTGGCATCACCGATGTAATGAATCGCAATTTTAACCTTCTGCCCGGCAAATCCGGAAAGGTCGTAGGACATTTTCGACCATTCTTCATAAGTCACCTGCTCGCTGTTGCCTGCCGAAAGATATTCAAAATCGTCGGGAGTCGGATTGTCGACGGTTGTCACACATACCTGAAATTTCTCCTTGTACACATCGGCTGCCTTTGCCATAAAGCTGACGATATTCCGCTCTCCGACCTCAATTGCCGGCGAAACCAGCCAGTCGTCGTTGGCGTCTCCCGACGAAGTGCGCACAAAACCGACATATTGCTGCCCGCTGAACGGACGAAGCACGGGATATTCATACCACCAAACAGGTTCTACCGCCAACGGATTAATAATCTGCGCATATTGCAGAGTCCCACGATTAGGATAGGCTCCCGTCAATGGCGCGGCAGCGGCACGGTCGCCGTCGATTCCTGTCCACTGTCCGAAATTAATGGCAAATGCATCGTATCCTTCGAAATCATCAAAAAAGACCGGCTCATTGCGATTCCACATGAACACTATGTCGTTCTTCCCGCTATAGACATCATGATTGACATCAGCAGACAAAGCAAAAGGCTGACGAATATCTTCCTGAAGCACAAAATCAAGCGACATATCCTCAGACATATCAAACTGTTTCTCAATTGTTGCATAGCCTGCCTTTTCAACACGCAGCAGATGCTTGCCGGAAAAAACCTTAATCACACATTTTCCCTCCGCATCAAGCACTGTTTCTTGTTGCGGATACAGCATCGCATAATCCGACTGTGTCAGTTGAAATGCCAGCCCATTAAGCGAGACTCCGGTGGAAGCGGAAACTTTCAGCCGCAAATTCAGGTCGCGGCTCTGCGCACCAACGACAAATGCCACCAGCATCGTCGCCAAGATTAGATAATTTCTGAGATATTTCATATTTTAATACTTAAAAATTGACACAATGACACACTTTGCAATGCAAAGATAAAAATTAATTACTTTCACAACAAAAGAAAATGGCGTGTACAACTGCGCACACGCCATTTTTTTATTATAAGCCGAAATCTCTGAAATTATCTGACAACAACTTTGACGCCGTTGACGACATAGACTCCGGCATTCAGTCCTTCAATGCGTTGCTTGCCTGCCTCAATCGAAAGGCTTCGAACCATAACTCCCGCAGCATTGAACACGCGGACTTCGCCTTGAACGTCCGATTCAATCCAGACGCATCCTGCAGCGCCATAGACGCGCATGCCTTCGGCCGTAAGCGAACCCACAGATGACAAAGCCTGCAATTCTGCATCGACCGTCACGACTCCGTCTGCGAGTTTCGTCAGGTCGACAACCAGCGTACAATTCTCATAGTATTTCTTCTTGAACAAGATTGTCCACTCTGCGGTTTCGACAAGACGGACATTTTCAATCGTGTATTTACCGTCAGCCGCAGTTGTAGCTGTCGCTTCAACTTTTCCGTCTTTCATCAATTGGACGGATACGTCCGCCAACGCAACCCTTGACTCTTTGTCTACGACATTACCTGTCACGCCAAAGACTGCCGGAGCAAGTTCAAAGTCGGCGATTGTCACAGGACCACTTGTCAGATCCACTGAAGCAACAGTCTCTTCATAACCGGGACAAGTAATCCTTACGCTATAAGCTGCCGCCGGGACTTCGTCAAAAGCAAATCGACCGTTGTCACTCGTCGTTGCAGTAAACACCGAAGCGCCGCCATCGGCAGGTGTCAGCTCTACCGTCGCACCTGCCACCGGGACCTGTGTTCCTTGTTCGTATACCGCTCCTGCAAAGTGTGTATTGAAAATCTCTTTCTCAAGAACCACATCAGCCACGACATCACCGCCGGCAAACGAAATTTGAGTGGCGTGGGCATACGGTTTGTAACCGTCGGCCACGACTGTCATATCATAGCTCAAAGATGTTTTTATTACTTTTCCTGAGTAAGTGCCGTCGGCAAGTGTCGTTGCGTAATATTCTACGCCTCCGGATTTCAAAGTCACCTGAGCGCCGGCTACCGGAGCTGCAGTTTTCGCATCGGTCACTTTTCCACTAATGGTCTTGAACGGATCAAGCCCGAGATAAACCACCGGCATCGGCAATGCGTCCCATGCCATATTGTTGAGTTCTTCCAATGTCGAAGAATCTTTTGCGCGCTGCTGAGCCTGACCGGTCACCGACTCGTCCATTTCGAAGTAGACACTTGCCCAGCTGTCCGACAAAGACGTAAGAACAAGACGAATATCGCCTCCCTCATAGACGAATCCGTTGGCAAGAGGAATTTCGAGCATTACTTCCGGAGAATCCTCGTCACCCGCCGCTACCGAGTCTTTAATTCCGTCGAAGACAACAGCCAAGCCATCGGTTGCCAACCCGCTCAAGGCTGTTCCTGCCGGCACATTGCCCATCCAAGCCTTCACCTCAAACGTAGCGACTTTCGAAGAATGACCCTTAAATTTCAAAGACTTGATAACAGTTCCGGGATTAATTCCCAATTTTTCTGCCGGATAGATTATTTCTGTCTGACTCGCTTTGAAGAAGAACGCCACAGGACCTGACGAAGAGAATTTAGAGCGAGAACCCACCTGTTTTTCCGCACTGGCAACTTCTTCTGCGACAGCGACTGTAAGAGTCTGACTCTTCACCGTATTGTAGCCTTCACCGGAAAATTCCACCTAGACTTCCGCATTGCCGGCCTTGTGGGGCGTAAAGACAAATTCGAATTGCTTTTCTTCAAGTTCTGCCAATGCCACGGATTCTGCCTCTGCGACAACCTGTCCGTTGACATAGAGCTTTGCCGCATAGCTGCCTGCCGCTTTTGCGGAGCCATTCAGCAATACTGCAGATATAGCCACTGCACTGTTGACCTCTCCTGCTTCGGGAGCGGCAATCGAACGTAACACGAATTTACCGTCCATATCCACCAGACGGATTGCTTTCACCAGACTGCCTTCTGCAACGCTCACTTTGCTTTCCGAGAACGGGAGATAGCCTGTCGCTTCCGCACTTAGGTCATAAGTCAAGTTGTCCTGGAACACATTCATGCTATATTTTCCTTCGGAATCAGTCACCGACGAGTAGACCACATCGCCTGATTTCAATGTCACCTTCACACCATCAACCGGAGCTTCGGTCGAATCGTCGATTACGGTGCCACTCAACATCTTCACTTCCTTGTCCACCATCAGATAAAGGACCGGCAACGTTGCTGAAGAAAGGCTTCCTTCCGGCTCCGCAGAGTCTTTCCTCCGCATTGCCGCATTGTTTTCGAATGCCGCGTCCGCATAGAACGAACCATTAGAATAGTCGCCGATTGTGCGCGACTTCACGACAATCCGAAGATTTTCTCCCGAATAAGCAAAGGAAGCCGACTGCAAATCAACATCAACCGAAAACTCTCCTTCTCCGCCACCTAACTGAT
>USOC01000138.1 GCA_900556245.1 uncultured Prevotellaceae bacterium | reverse complement strand
GCGACTTTGACTCCCGAGGGCGACTTTTTCTTTACGCTCGACAAAAATCCGATGCGTTTTCAATACACCTATATGCAACTGCTTGTTTCCGGAGTCCTTGGAATCGTTTTGGCTCTCTATTGCTTTACGTTGCCGGCATGTCCGTTGACAAAACATCGCAGCAGTTCTATGGCGGAAGCGTTGGGCTTGAACGCATTCAAACTGTTCAAGCAAAAGAAGATGGCTCTTTTCTTCATCTTTTCGATGTTGCTCGGCATGTCGTTGCAGGTTACTAACGGCTACGCTACTCCGTTCATCTCGCATTTTCAGGCAATCGAAGCGTATGTCCATACGTTTGGCGCCAATAATGCCACGCTTTTGACGTCCTTGTCGCAGATGTCGGAGGCTCTTTGCATTTTGCTCATACCTTTCTTCCTGAAACGTTACGGAATTAAAAATGTGATGTTGATAGCCATGGTCGCTTGGGTGTTCCGCTTCGGTCTTTTTGGAGTAGGCGATCCCGGCAACGGCGTATGGATGTTTATCCTCTCAATGATTGTCTATGGAGTTGCTTTCGATTTTTTCAATGTTTCCGGAGCGCTCTTTGTGGAAAAAGAGACCGACCAGTCTATCCAGGCTTCCGCACAGGGATTGTTTATGCTGATGACGAACGGTATCGGAGCATCGGTAGGTACGTTGCTTGCGGGTAAGGTAATCGATCATTACTGTCATTGGGAAGAGTTTGTAGTAGGTGGAGAAAAGCAGTCGTTCCTGTTGGGCGATTGGCAGTCGGCATGGCTGATCTTCGCTGCCTACGCGCTTTTGGTGGCGGTTCTCTTTGCAATGGTGTTCCGCTACAAGCATACTCCAGAGAAAGTGGCAAGGTAAAACATTAATATGCAAAATATGCATCGTTTTTATGCTCCCGAAATAGAGACAACGCTTGCGCTTCCCGACGAGGAGGCGCAGCATTGTTGTCGGGTGTTGCGTCTGAAGGACGGCGACGAAATAGAGGTGGTTGACGGAAAAGGCGGCCTTTACAAATGCCGGTTGCTTTCCGCGTCCCCCAAGCATTGTATGGTTGAAATAGTTGAGAAAGTCTGTGTGGCGCCTCATTGGGGATGCCGGGTGACAATCGCGATTGCTCCCACTAAGAAAATCGACCGAATGGAGTGGATGGTGGAGAAGGTTACGGAGATGGGCGTAGACCGCATCATTCCGCTATGTTGCCGCTATTCCGAACGGAAGGTACTGAAGACAGAGCGGCTTCGCAAGATTGTTGTATCAGCCATGAAGCAATCGCTTAAGGCCACGCTCCCGCAGCTTGACGACCTGACTCCGGTGGAGGAGGTCATTGCCGGCGATTTTCACGGTCAGCGTTTCATTGCCTATTGCGACCGCGAGATTCCGCGCCGCAATCTGATTGGTGAATACAAGCAAGGAAGCGACGTGATGGTGATGGTTGGTCCGGAAGGCGATTTCAGTAAAGATGAGATTCGTTCAGCCCTTGCCGCAGGTTTTGTGCCTGTCAGTCTCGGCGACAGCCGACTGCGAACAGAAACTGCCGGCGTTTTTGCCTGTGCGGCTATCCACACGATTAATCAATTATGACTATGATAGATTACTTGCAATCATCTAAGAGTGGGAATTTCTTCCTGCTGGCCGGTCCCTGCGTTATCGAAGGGGAACAAATGGCGATGGACATCGCAGGGTACGTTACAGAAATTGCCCGTCGCTTGGATATCCCTTATGTTTTTAAAGGAAGTTATCGTAAGGCCAACCGGTCGCGTATCGACTCGTTTACGGGTATCGGCGATTTGAAGGCTCTTGAGATTCTGAAAAAGGTGCGTGATACGTTTGGCGTGCCTGTCGTTACAGATATTCATGCAGCGGAAGAGGCCGCTATGGCGGCGGCTTATGTCGACGTGCTTCAGATTCCTGCGTTTCTTTGTCGTCAGACCGACTTGCTTGTAGCCGCTGCCCGCACAGGGCGTGTGGTGAACATTAAGAAAGGGCAGTTCCTTGCTCCAGAAGCGATGGAGTTTGCCGTACAGAAAGTGAAGGATGCCGGTAACAACGAAGTTATTGTGACCGATCGCGGCACGACTTTCGGCTATCAGGACTTGATTGTTGACTATCGCGGTATACCGGTGATGCGCAATTTTGCTCCTGTTGTTCTCGACGTCACTCATTCTTTGCAGAAACCTAATCAGAGCAGCGGAGTGACGGGAGGCCTGCCTCATTTGATTGAAACGATGGCACGCTGCGGTATCGCAGCCGGTGTCGACGGACTTTTTATGGAGACTCATCAGAATCCGTCGGTGGCCAAGAGCGATGGTGCGAATATGTTGCCTCTTGACCGTATTGAGGGGCTTTTGGAGCGACTTTCGGCTCTGCGCGCGACAGGCAATCAACTGAACCAGTTAGGTTAAGAGTAGCTCTGTCAAGTTTCCTACAAAAAAGCCGACCGTTGCATTCTGAATACAGCGGTCGGCTGTTTTATGGTGTGTGATTTTTGTTTGCCTGAATTGTCACTTTCTTGTAACCGGACTGTTTACTTCACTCTCAGCACTTTGCCAATTTGCAGTTTCGTTGTCTTGGATATGCCGTTCAAGCGACATAGTGTGTTGACAGAGACGCCTTGACGGCTTGCTATCTTGCCCAACGTGTCACCTTTTCTGACGCGGTATGTCTTTCTCGAAGCGTTGTCCTTGTAAGGGTTTTCCTTTTCTGCAGATGCGTAGCTCTGGCTATTCGGTGCGTAGTTACGCGATTTTTGATAGGTAGACTTGTTGAATGTGTAGAACTCGGTGTTCGAAGTATAATTAAAAAAAAAAAAGATTGCGCTTGGATTAATGGCATACCCCATATAGCGAGTTTCGAAGTGGAGGTGTGAACCGGTGCTTCTGCCGGTGTTTCCTCCGAGAGCAATCGGGTCGCCTGCCTTTACATCCTGATTGGGTTTCACCAGAAAGCGTGAAAGGTGTCCGTAGACAGTTTCCAATCCGTTGTGGTGGCGGATGATTACGTAGTAACCGTATCCTCTTCTTTCATATTTCGTGAGTCGAACCTTTCCGGAGAATGCCGCTCTGACCGTGTCGCCTGTCTGAAGTTTCAAGTCGATTCCCTTATGCATTCTTCTGAAGCGGCGACGGTAGCCGTAGGGCGATGTGATGTGTCCCGGCGTGGGAATAGCGTATTCCGAAACGTCGATGCGTACGTTGTTGGGAACTTCCATTCCGGCATAGGGATTCACTACGTTGCTGTTCCAACTTTCCGTGTAGATGTCGATTTCCGGTTCTTCCTCTTCTTTCAGGATTTCGTCCATAAACTCTTTTGTCTCGTTGAGCTTGATTTGATCCTGAATGTCGCGTTGCGACGCAATAAGGTTTTCGTGGATATCATTGTGTGCGGAAACCGATCTCAGTTGTTGTGCGGACAGCGTCAGCGAACAGCAGAAGAGGGCTCCTATACCGAGGTATTTTGTAATGTCGAATAATGTCATCTTCCCGATGGGTTTCTTAGGTCTTAAAAAATCAGTTAGTTTTGCTTAAAGTTCATCTTCCGAGTAGAGAAGGTAGGTCGTCGAAGGCATATAGTCGAAAATTTCTTCGTCTTTGAAGAACCTTTTTATTTCGATTTCGGCGTTTTCCGGAGAGTCGGATGCGTGAACAATGTTTTGCTGGCCACTCATGCAATAATCTCCGCGTATCGTGCCTACTTCAGCTTCTCTGCCTCTGGTGGCTCCGGTCATTTGTCTTACGACATGGACGGCATTCAGCCCCTTTACGCATATCACGACAGCAGGGGAGGCCTGCATTGAGCGGACGAGAATCGGGAAAAACGGGCGGTCAATCAGATGGGCATAGTGCTCGGCAAGAATTTCGTCGGTGAGATTCATCATTTTCATGCCGACAATAATCAGGCCTTTTTTCTCAAATCGGGAAATTACTTCTCCCATCAGCCCTCTAAGAACAGTGCAGGGCTTTAATATGACCAGCGTTTTTTCCATAGATTCTAAAGCAGATAAATTTTAAACGTCCAAAGATAGGATTTTTTTTGAAAAGAAGCGATTCACAGAGTCTTAAAATATTCGATTTTTAGATTATTTTTGATTTTGAGAATGTAATTAATTGTTTTTTGTCGGTTCAGCTGATTTTGCTCCAGTCGACGGTCTTGGAAAAATGGATGCGCAGCTGTTCGGAGAGCATTCTGTTTCCGGGAGCTTCAAGAAGGGGATCGGCATTGAGAGTCGTGTCGGCGCACTCGCGGGCAATCGTAAGAATTTGTCCGTCGGCAGCAAGGTTTGCAATCTTCAGGTTGAAGGCTATTCCGCTTTGTTGGGTTCCCTCTATGTCGCCCGGTCCGCGCAGCTGCATGTCGGCTTCGGCGATGAGAAATCCGTCGGTTGTCTCGGTCATGATTTCCAGACGTCTGCGAGTGTCTTTTGAGATGTCCGGTTTGGACATGAGGATGCAATAAGACTGTTCTGCTCCACGTCCCACACGCCCGCGAAGCTGATGGAGTTGGGATAGGCCGAAGCGTTCTGCATTTTCGATGACCATAACCGAAGCGTTCGGTACGTTTAC